>DATIPW010000202.1:0-8201 GCA_035471605.1 Anaerolineales bacterium
CCTGCAGCAATTGGAAATCTTCGACGGAGTCCTTGCCGGATTAACAGCCACCCCCGATCAGCGGCAGCTCATCCTGATCAGCTCTGATCACGGGAATCTGGAAGATCTCTCCACCCGGCGGCACACCGCCGCTCGGGTCCCTTGCCTGCTGATCGGCCCGGCCGAGGCGCGGAGACGCTTTGCCGGCGGGCTCAATGACCTCACAGACATTGCGCCTGCCGTCTACAGATTGTTGACCGAGATCGCCTAGCTCGCATACTCCGCCTTGAAATCCTTCTGCAAAAAGCGCATAATAATGATGACCAAGCGGCGTCTGTGGCGCGGCGAAGGGGCCGGCACTGAGTCCCTGACCCGCGCAATGCACGCTGCAATTGCACGGTTGGGGTTGCGCCATTGCCCGTTGTTCGAAAGCAGAGAACCTACGCCGCCGATGTCCTTGTCTGGCCACTGCTCCAGCCTCGGCGTTGCTGAGATCAGATGGGGCCGCCGCGATGGATATGCACTGCCAAGCGGCAGGACACCCTAAGGAGGAGACGATGCGCGAAAGGCACATGGCACAGGCGGCAATCTTGACAGTACTCACTGTCAGTCTTGCCTGCAGTCTGCCAGCTGCACTGGGCTCCCCGGCCTCTCCTGCTCCGCCGCCAGCAATCACAGCTTCCCCTCCAGGGCTTGCCCACAGTCCCGTCCCTGCGGCGGCCGGCAGTGCGACCCCGCCGCCGTTGGTGGCGACAGTCATGGCCAGCCAACATACGGCCACACCCGCCAGCGTGGGCGCCTCAGGTAAGTTGAACTACGATGTGGATTCATCGGTCACGGGGTCTGAACACAGGGCACCGTATGGCGATTCATACAACATCAACCTCTTCGAGCGACCTTTCAGCCAGACTGAGATGACCTATCTGCCACAGCTGGATATCAGCACTTTTCAGCTTCTTGAGGATCCAACATGGTATTACGTTTCCTTTGACCTAGCCGGAGGAGATATGAACGACCCCACTGGCATCAACTACGGGGTCGAATTGGACATCGATCATGATGGGTTTGGCGACTACCTAGTCTGGGCCTATCCACCCTACACCACCCAATGGCTGGCGGAGACAGTGGTGGTCCTCCAAGACAGCAATCATGATACCGGCGGAGCCTCAGCCGAGAGATCCGACGCGGTGCTTGAAGGCAATGGATATGACCTGGTCATATTCGACAGGGGTCAGGGCGAAGATCGCGACTTGGCCTGGGTTCGGCTAAATCCGGACGTCTCCGCCGCCGTTCAGATCGCCTTCAAGAGATCACTGGCAGGAAACGCCTTCATGTGGGGCGTATGGGCTGACTCGGGGTTGAGAGACCCGGGCAAATTCAATTACAACGACCGTTTCATGGAGGTGGACGCCGGATCGCCGGAGAAGAGTGAGAAATACTATCCGATCAACGCAATACACTCGGTGGACAATACCTGCTGGGTAGCGGTGGGATTCAAGCCGACGGGGTATGAGCCACATCTTTGCCCCTCTCTTGAGCCCCAACCCACAAGGCACAAGGCAGATCCCACGGAAGTCCCCGGGTGCGAGGGCCTGCAGTGCTACCCGGGGCTGTTTGAGTTTCCGCTTGAAAGTCTCTCTCCGGGAACCACCCAGCAGTACTGCCTGCCTGCTGGCACGCTGATCGATACACCGAACGGGCGTATTCCCGTCGAGGGTTTGAGGGCCGGGGATGCAGTCTGGTCTGCAACGGAAGCCGGCATCAGATTCCGGGCGGCCATCGCGGGCGTCTCCCGCCGGCCGGTGCCGCCTGGCCATCAGGTGGTTCACGTACTGCTGGCCGATGCCCGCGAACTCTGGGCATCGCCCGGCCATCCAACGGCGGATGGCCGCACATTCGGTCAAATCCGGGCTGGTGACAAGTTGGATGGGACCCTGGTTTCCGACGTGGAAGTTCTGAGCTCGGGCTCGCTGGCTACCTACGACCTGCTGCCTTCGGGTCCTACGGGGTTCTACTGGGCCAATGGGATTTTGATCGGTAGCAGTCTATCCGACTAGCGATAGTGCTACATCCATATTCTCCGTTCGCGGTCGCGCGCCGAGTTGGCGAGGATTTTCTGGCAGGCACGAAGCCAGGAGCCAGCTCTGGATGCGCACTGCGGGGCTGCGGTTCGCGGCGCTGACTCCGGACGCCCGTCTCCATCAGGAGACGAATTCTGCAAAGACGCGGTTGCCCAGGAGGCGTCCGCGGGGCGTCAGCCGCAGGGCCTCGGCTGCGGACCGATCTTCCGCCCCAGCTTCCCCACGGAGCTCAGACTGCTCGGCCTCGCCCGACTCGATCAGTCCTTGGCGCATAAGACGCCGCAGAGCATCACCGTATTGTTCCCACAGGCCGCGGCCGAATCGCCGCTTGAAAGCTTCCAGCGGAACGCCCTCGCGGGTGAGGCGGAATCTCATGATCATGAATTCCGCCATCTCATCGTCGAGGCTCTGGCGGTGCTGGCTGACGCATGCGGGCGACATTGGCCGCCGGACCTCAAGGCGGAAACCTCCACCGCTGCTTTGCGCTGGAGGTATCCGTACACTCTCAGAGATGCGCTCAAGGTAGTCGCGCAGCGCTAGTACGTTAGCGTACCGGAATCCTTCGGCATACCCATGAGCGCCGGCACCGAATCCGAGATAGGGTTCGCCTCTCCAGTATTGAAGGTTGTGGCGACACTCGAAACCTGGCCGTGCCCAGTTTGAAATCTCGTACTGTCGGTAGTCAGCGGCCTCCAGTTCCTCTGAGAGCCACTCATACATGTCAGCCGCAAGGTCGGCATCCGGCATTGGCAGCAGCCCACGGCGGACCCACGTGCCGAACGGAGTTCCGTGCTCCAGGGTCAGCGCATAGGCCGATACGTGTTCAGGTTCAAGCTTCAGAACACGCCGAACACTGGTCTTCCACGTGCCAAGGCTCTGTTCAGGGAGGGCGAAGATCAGATCCAGATTGAGATTGCCGAACCCTGATCGCCGGGCAGCCGAGACCGCACGCAAAACGTCCCCGAAATGATGGGCCCGGCCGAGCAGCCGGAGTTCGTGTCCGTTCGCAGACTGCACGCCGAGGCTGATGCGGTTGACACCTGTGCGCCGGATTGCGCGCATCTCCTCCAACGACACTGTCCCCGGGTTCGCCTCCAAAGTGATTTCGGCATCGTCGTCCACGCGCGCTGAGCCCCGCAGGGCGTCCAGCAGCTGCGCAATTTGCCGGGCGGCAAGCAACGAAGGAGTGCCGCCTCCGAAGAAGATCGTGTGCACCCGGCGCCCTGTGAGTGCCCACCCACCGGCGTACTGGATTTCGTTGCAGAGTGCTGTGACGTACGCGGGGATGAGGTCTTGCTGACCCGCGTAGGCGTGGAAATCGCAATAGGCGCAGCGATGGGCGCAGAATGGGATGTGCAGATAGACCGAATGGCGCATGAGAAGCGACTTTCGGGATTTTCCAGACGGGCAGCGCTTACTAGAGGAACAAGCTCAGGGGGGTTTCGATGTACCTTGCGAGGGCTTGAAGGAACCGCGCCGCCTCTGCCCCGTCGCTAGCCCTGTGGTCCACTGAGATGGTGGCCTTCATACGCCAGCCGGGACGGATTTCGCCCTCCTCGACGACAGGCACCTGCCTAGCGGAGCCCAAGGCCAGAATGGCTGCTTCAGGCGGACTGATGATCGCACCGAAGCTCTCCACATCGAACATGCCCAGATTGCTGACGGTAAAGGTGGATCCTTCGATATCCCCAGGCTGGACCTTTCCCGAGCGCGCCCGGCTGGTCATGGCCTTCAGCTCTGCCGAGATTTGCCGAACCGTCTTCTGATCCGCATGTTTGCAGACGACGGTGAGCAGACCGCCCTCCACAGCCACAGCCACGCCCACATGGATGGGGCCGCGTCGCAGAATATGGTCACCCATGTAGGCCGAGTTCAGGCCCGGGAATTCGCGCAAGCAGAGCGCCACCGCTTTGAGAACCAGGTCGTTCACAGAAAGCTTCTGGTCTTCCGGTAGAACGGAATTGGCCTGCGTCCGCAGGTCGAGCAGCGAATCCATTCGGTACTCGTGCGTAACGTAGAAGTGAGGCACCGTCCCCTTGGACTCGCTCATCCGTCGCGCAATAGCCTGCCGCAACTTCGTCAGCGGCACGCTGGTGTCATCCCGGCTGACGATTTCCCCTGCCGGGATTTCATCCGCCGGTCCACCCACGGCAGCTCTCATTCCCTGAGACAGTGCCGTCTCGACATCCTTTCGCACAATCCTGCCCCCAGGACCTGTGCCCTTGATGCGATCCAATTGGAGGTTCGCCTCGCGAGCGATTCGACGCGCCACGGGCGAGGCCCTCTGAGGGCCGGCTACATCCGGCAAGGCGGAAGCGACGGCGACAGCGACACCCCGGGTTTCCGCAGCCGCCTTCCTTTCGCCTTGCGAGCCGCCTGGGGAGGGAGCCAATGGCGCTTCGATCTTCTCGTCCACGGTCCCAACGATGGCGATCGGAGACCCGATCGGCACAATCGATCCCTCATCAACGAGGAGTTTTCGGACTACGCCGCTAGCCGACGACTCAACTTCGACGGTTGCCTTGTCCGTCTCAATCTCAGCAAGCACCTCGCCCTTGTTCACGTTCTCCCCCTCGCTTCTCACCCACCGGACGAGCGTGCCTTCCTGCATGTCAAAGCCCAGCTTTGGCATGCTGATAGTCTCGGCCACTACAGCACCTCTCTCACCGCCGCCACCACATCCTCCACTTGGGGCAGCGCCGCCTGCTCCAAAGTACGATTGTAGGGCAACGGTACTTCATCCTGGGCAACGCGTCTGACAGGGGCATCCACATAGTCGAATGCCTGCTCATAGATGCGGCTGGCGATCTCGGCACCGACACCAAAGGACTTCCAGCCCTCCTCGACTACCACGGCGCGGTTGGTCTTCCTGAAGGACTCGAGCACGGGCGCCATATCGAGTGGCCGGAGCGAGCGCAGGTCCACGATTTCCGCCTCTATGCCGTCCCGGGCAAGCTCTTCCGCCGCTTTCAGGGACAGCTCCAATCCTTTCGAATAGGTCACGAGCGTCACGTGCCGGCCAGCCCGCTGCACGACTGCCTCGCCAATGGGAACCGTGAAATCCCCCTCGGGTACCTCGCCACGCACCTGATACATCGTGGCATGCTCGATAAACAGGACCGGATCGTTGGAACGGATGGCAGACTTGAGCAGCCCCTTCGCATCTGCCGGCGTCCCCGGCGCCACAACTTTCAAGCCGGGGAAATGTGCAAAGATCGCGTCAGGGGTTTGCGAATGGGTCGCGCCCAACTGCCGGCCGCCGCCGCCCACAGTGCGGATCACCAGCGGAAGCACGAATTGCCCCCCAAACATGTAGTGCAGCTTGGCCGCCTCATTGACGATGTGATCCATGGCCGCAAATGCAAAGTTGATCGTCATCAGTTCCGCGACCGGCCGTTGCCCGACGAGGGCTGCCCCGATGGCTCCCCCGATTATGCCCGCCTCCGCAATCGGCGTGTCGCGAACGCGTTCGCCTCCAAAGTGATCATAGAAGCCCTTCGTGACAGCGTAGGAACCGCCCCAGACGCCGACCTCCTCGCCCATTATGAATACCGTGGGATCGCGTTCCATTTCTTCCCAGAGTGCTTGCGAGATTGCCTCTCGCATAGTGATCTTTGCCATCATCTCTCCGCCGTCCCCAGGTTCAGACCCGCTCCGCGCGCGGAGGCGCGCCCGGGTCCCCGATCCCTTTCTGGGCCTCAGTCCGCGTAGACGTCCTGGTACAGGGTCTCAAGCGCCGGCTCCGGTGACGCCTCGGCGAACCGGACTGCCTCTTCCACCTCGATGGCGACCTCGGCGTCCAACTCGTCCAGGACCTTCGTGCTGGCTATCTTCTCCTTGCCCAGATATCGGCGGTAAATCCCGATGGGATCGCTTTCTTCCCACTTCTTCACCTCATCCGCTTTTCGATATCGCTCGGGATCCCCCATCGAGTGCCCGCGAAATCGGTAGGTCGTCAATTCGAGCAAAAACGGGCCGCTGCCGCCGCGCACTGACTCAATCGCCCTCTTGGATGCCTCATATACTTCCATAACATCCATTCCGTCTGCACGTTCGCTGGGCATATCATAGCCCCGGGCCTTGGCAGCAATGGATGAGACAGCCGAGGCCCGCTCCACCAATGTCCCCATACCATACACATTGTTCTCGCAGACCCACAGCACAGGCAGATTCCACACTTTGCTCATGTTGAGGGCCTCATGGAAGAAGCCAATGTTCGTTGCTCCATCGCCAAACATGCAGATCGTGACGTTGTTGCGCTTGGCATAGGCGTCCCCCAGCGCCATTCCCATGGCGATCGGCAGGTGAGCGCCCACGATCGCGTGCCCTCCCCAGAAGTTCTTCTGCACGTCGGCCATGTGCATGGAGCCCCCCTTGCCCTTGGACATGCCGGTGGCCTTTCCCAGCAATTCAGCCATGACCTCCGTGGCGGGAATCCCACAGCTGATAGCCACGCCATGATCCCGATAGGCGGTGATCACCCGGTCATTGGGCTGCCGAGCCGCGATCAGGCCGCAGCACACTGCCTCCTGACCGATGTAGAGGTGCATAAATCCACCGATCTTCCCCTGTTGGTACAGCTCTGCCCCCCGCTCCTCGACGCGTCGTATCAGTACCATCTCACGATACAACCTGATCTGATCTTTCTTGTTCATCCATACTCCGCTGATTGAACTGAAGAACACCCCAAGGCGCCTGGCGTTGTGTGCTGCCCCTGAAGCGCCCCGCATTATAGCATCCCCGAAGTGGCCGGGAACCCGCTCGCCACACGGAATCCGTATCGGTGGCGCAGGCCACCCTACCGCCGGCCACCACACTCACCGTGCTATTATTCAGCAGACACTAGACGGTGGAGGTGAAACCTTGAACGTACTCGTCATCGCGTTGCGCCTGATCCACGTCATGGCCGGGGTCCTATGGGTAGGGGCTGCGTTGGTCAATACATTCTTTCTGGCCCCCAGCGTGGCGGCTACGGGCGAGTCTGGGCAGACACTCATGACGCACCTGGTGGGCCAGGCTCGATTCGGCGCACGGGTTACCCTGGCCTCCTACGTCACTGTGCTGGCGGGTGCTCTCCTGTACTGGATCGATTCTCGCGCCTTCACCTCGGCCTGGACGACATCTGGCCCGGGAATTGGATTTGGCCTTGGAGCTTTGGCCGGCATCGCCGGTCTCGGCTTTGGGCAGGTAGTTGGGAAAAGCTATGCCCGCATCGCTGCCGTTGCCGGTCAGGTGCAGGGGACGCCAAACCCTGCACAACACGCGGCGTTGGAGCTAGCCCGCCGGCGAATGACCTCCGCCGGCAGGGTTAGTACGGTGCTCCTCGTTGCGGCCCTGGCTTGCATGGCGACCGCACGATACTGGTTCATCTAGTCGATCCAAATTGTGCGATCCTCGAACCCGGGCCGCGTGCGCTTGTCCGGGGTGCTCGCCGGATACCCCAGGTATAGTAGGGCAATAAGGACCTGATCCGCCGCCAACCCCAGGAACTGCTTCACCTCAGGTTCGCGAACGGCATCCCCGGTTCGCCAGAAGGACGCCAATCCCAGCTCTGTGGCGGCGAGAAGGATATTCTGACAGGCAGCGGCAACCGCGCAGATGTTTTCCACCTCCAGCACCCGCGGCTCCGCCGGCGCGTCCACGGCTACGGCACGAATCAGTGGCGCGCGGAGGGGCTTGGCGCGTTCCTTCTCGATGGCTCTTTCGTCAGCATCTGGATGCTTCCTCCGGAACGCATCCCCCATCGCCTTGCCAAGACGGACAAGGCCATTGCCTTCAAGGACAATGAAGCGCCATGGCCTCACGTTGTAGTGGTTGGGCGCCTGAACCGCCGCCCCAAGCAACTCTTCCACCTTTGCACGCGCGACGGGATCTGGCCTGACTTTTCCGTTGGATTGGCGCGCGTAGATCGCGTCCATCACGCTCATTTCTCCTCCTCGTCTCCTAGGCTTGCCGCGCAGCCTTTTGAGGAGCCAGGTGCGCTGCGCAAGGCTCCGTTAACCGCTAGATTGGGGGCCCTCGTTTGCCGATTGCAGTCAGAGCCAATCGGCATGGCCCGGGCCGACAGCATCCGCTACGCCCTCGATCAAGGGGCAGAGTTCACCCCAACTACCGGCGAGAGCCCCGCCGGGGGCGCTTGGT
>DATIPW010000203.1:0-10461 GCA_035471605.1 Anaerolineales bacterium
TGCGACTGTTCCACAGGAGATAGATCACGATCAAGATGCTGCATTGCGGCTTCAACAGGAACAATCCCAGCGCAAGCCCGCGCATCACCCCTGCCCATCGGCGGCCGTTGGAGTATTCCCACAGCAGCGTCGGCAGCACGATGATCAGGATATCAATATTGCTGAACCACATCGTCAGAAGGAAATACGGGGAAAGCACGATTCCCAGGAAGTGCAGGAGGGGCCGGCCGCGGGCACGCGTCAGCCAGGCAATGACCAGCGCCGAAAACACCCTGGCGCCGCCGGCCTGCATCAGGTAGTACGGCAGCAGCAGAATCAGACCCCAAGGCGGCGAGACCAGATTGCGATTCCGCAGATAGGTCTGAGGGAAGTTGTCCCAGAAACCCTGGGTGTATAGCACCCAATCACTGGTGGGACTCTGGGGCATCCACAGGAAGAGAGTGCTCACGAGCAGGACCACCAGGAGCTGCATCGGGCTGCTTGGGGCAGCCCTGAGAATCTGGAGCACTGAGCTGCGCGCGCTACGGGTCCGCATTAAGTCATCCCCACGGAGGATCGTGGTGCATAGGGGCCATGTCCCCGCTACATGGGCGTCACGAGTTGAAAGTAGTTGCCGTCGGGGTCCGAGAGGGTCGCGAGCCAGCCGCCGCCCATCTCATAGGGCTCCTTGATCACTCCGGCGCCCAGCGCCTTGACCCGGTCGAACTCCGGCTTTACCTGCGTCGTTTCGAAGTTCAGCATCATCCGGCCTGGGTCCTTGGCCTTGCCCCCCATTTCGGAATGATCCAGGATCGCCAGGTACACCCCCTCCAGCTGCCATCCGTAGAATCCATGTTCCTGATCGGCCATGCCGGGCGGCTGCCCGATCACCGCCTCATAGAACGCCACCATGGCCCGGAGCTGCTTGGTTCCGATCATGACAGAGTTGAGCGTGAGCATCCCAGGTGCATCCTTTCGCAGAGAGATCCGGCGCAGAGTATCGGGTGGAATGGGGCCAATACTACCCCGTTCCGGGCACCGTGGATGCCGCGCGGCGCCTTCGGCTAGAGGTGCGCGGCCGCCGCCAGCTGCACCCGCAATCCGCCCAGGCGATCCCGCAGCCCGCGCGCGATCTCGATCATCAGCTGGTATCCCAGCCAGGCATCCACTTCACACATCTGCCGCAGAGGCTCGCCCGCGATCACGATCACCTCGCCGTCCTTGGCGCCCACGACGCTGGCCGTCAGCAGATAGGGCTCCAGCAAGGCAGACCAGCCGATGACATCGCCGCGGCCCACCGACTCGGCCGTCACCTCGCGCCCATCCCCCAGCCGATACACGATATCGAGCTGGCCGGACTTGACGATCATCATTTCCTTGGCTGGGGCAGCCTCTTCCAGCAACCTGTCCCCGACCCGGAAGCCACGCAGCGTGCTGATGGCTGCGATCCCGTCCAGGACGGACTCGGGCATGCCTCCAAAGTAGCGGAAGCGCTTCAGTTCGCTTGACGGCATCATCTCGCCTCCTTGGGAATGTGTGCCTGCGCCGGCAATGGGCTTTCCCTTGACAACCCCTGCCGCAGGGGACGGGTGTGACGGCTGGTCTGCCGTCGCGCGGCGTACGAACTCGATCCCCGCTCCCGCCTGAGCTTCTTCTCCATCTTGACCCACAAGGTCCATTTCCGGGGGGCAACCGGGTTGCGCAATCATAAGCGGTTTTGCCGGGCAGGCATGCGCCAATCTGCCTGCGCCGGACGCGCCTAAAGCGACCGTCGGTCGCTCTTGACAACCGCGGCAAACGGAGGTACAGTGGCCTAAAGCGACCAGTGGTCGCTCTGAGGACCCGCCCATGCCCAAAGGTATCCCGCTCACCCAGCAGGACCAGATCCGCCGCCGGCACGAGATCTTCGGCGCCTCGGTCAAGTTGTTCCTCAAGCGAGGTTTCCCGGAGACCAGCATGCGCGAGATCGCCCTGCAGGCCGGCATCGGAAAATCCACCCTGTACGACTACTTCCGCACCAAGGACGAGATCCTGCTCTGGGGCATGGAAGACGAATTGCTGGACCTGACGACGGCCGCGCGCCAGATCGTCGCCCAGCCGTTGCCGGCCATGCAGCGCCTGAGACAGGTCATGCACAATCACGTCAGCGTGCTGGCTGCCAGCAAGGACTTCTACCTCAGGCTGAGCTTCGAAGTGCAGCGGCTCAGCCTGAAGGCCCAGAAGCGCATCCAGGTTAGACGCCACGAATATCAGGATCTGATCCGGGGGCTGATCGAAGAAGGCATCCGGGAAGGGGAGTTTCGCCCGGTGGATGCGCTGATGGTGGCCCGGCTGCTGATCGTGACCACCACACCCACCATCTTCACCTCCCGCCCGACGGGCACGCCGCAGGAAATGCTCGACCGGGCGCTGGACGTCATCTTGCGAGGTATTCAGGCTCAGACCTGATCGTGCATGGCTTGCGGGACGGTCCCAATCGGCGCAGACCGGCCAGGTCAGGGAGGGACAGCAAGCCCACAACGTGAGGAGGTTGCCGTGGACATCTTCATTCTGCCCCTTTCCGATGAGCGCGCAACGCTGGAAAGCGTCGGAGGCAAGGGCCTTTCGCTGGCCAAACTGTCACGCGCCGGGCTGCCCGTCCCGGACGGATTCCACATCACCACCGAAGCCTATCGTCGATTCGTGGACTTCAACCAGCTGCAGCCGCGCCTGCTGGCCGCGCTCCAGCCGGTGGATAGCGCGCGGCCCGACTCGCTGGATCAGGCCTCTTCCGCGATCGGCGAGCTCTTCTCGGCCGCCCGCATCCCCGAGGATCTGGCCTCGGCCATCCGGGACGCCTGCGTTCAGCTGGCGGCCGGTGGGCAGGAGTCCCGACTCGAGCAGCCGGTCGCGGTGCGCTCTTCCGCCACCGCCGAGGACCTGCCCGGGGCCTCGTTTGCCGGGCAGCAGGAGTCGTATCTCAACCTTCGCGGCAGCCAGGAGGTGCTGGCGGCCGTGCAGAAATGCTGGGCATCGCTCTGGACGGCGCGCGCCATCGCCTACCGCGCCCGGCAGGGCATTCCGCCGGAGGCCGTGGCGCTGGCCGTTGTGGTCCAGCAGCTGGTTCCGGCCGAAGCCTCGGGCGTGATGTTCACCGCCAACCCGATCAATGGCCGGCGCCAGGAGATCATGATCACCGCCGCCTGGGGCTTGGGCGAAGCCATCGTCTCGGGGGCCGTGACCCCTGACACCTGGATCATCGACAACGGCACTGCCGCCGTGCTCCGCCGCGAGACGGCACAGAAACTCCGCATGACGGTCAGGACCGAATCCGGCACGCGCCTGGCGCGGGTGCCGGGAAAGCTGAAGAAGAAACCGGTGCTGAGCGACGCGCGTGCCGCGGAGCTGGCGCGGCTCGGGGCCAGGATCGAGCAGCTGTATGCCATGCCCATGGACATCGAGTGGACCCTGCTGGACGGCACGCTGGCCATCGTCCAGGCGCGGCCCATCACCGCGCTGCCGCCCGTGGTCGCGGAAGAGGCGGGGCCGCCGCTGGAATGGCCTGTGCCGCATCCCAAGGCCATGTTGGCCCGCGGCAGTTTCGCCGAGTTCGTGCCGGAGCCCGTCTCGCCGCTGTTCGCCACGCTGGCCGTGCCGATCGCGCGCGATGCAACCCTCAAGCTGATGAGCAACATCGGCGTCACGGACAAGGACAGCTACCTGTTCGCCGTGATCAATGACTACGTGTATGTCGGCTTCCGCTTCACGCCCCGCATGATCTGGCAGTTCCTCAAGGCCACGCTGCTGCTGTTTCCGCGGATGCTGAAATCGGCCGGGGCACAGGCCGCGGCCGCCAGGGAGCGCGTGCTGGCCGCCCGCGACAAGTGGCAGGCGCGTGCGCTTGATGCCCTGACTCCCTCCGAGCTCGTGCAAGGCGCCCAGGACCTGTTTGCGGCCACGGCCGAGTACTACACGGTGGCCCAGTCAGGCTCCATCCCCACGGCCACCATGAGTGAAGCCACCTTCGGCGGGTTCTACAAGGCGCTGGTCAAGCGCGCCGGTGACCCCGAGCCCGCCCGTTTGCTGTTTGGCACCGAGAACCAGGCGCTGCGAGCCGAGAAGGCGCTCTATGATCTGACGATGTGGGCCAGGCAGGAAACCGCGCTCGCATCCTATCTGCGCACGGCCCCGGCGGCGGAGATCCCGGCCGCCTTGCGATCCGACTCCCGGACCGTCCCGGGGCTGGACGAGTTTTCCCGCCGCTTTGAGGCGCACCTGCGCGAGTTCGGCCAGACCCTGTACGATCTGGATTTCGCCAAGCCGGTGCCGGCAGAGAACCCGGAGCCGCTGCTGCAAGCCGTCAAGATCTATCTGGAGGGCAAGCAAAATCCGTATGAACGGCAGCAGGCGGCCGCCTCCTTCCGCGAGCGCACGGTTGCCTCCATCTCAAGGCGGCTTGACCCGCTGCGCAGGAAGTACTTCCTGAAGGTGCTCAAATGGGCGTTGGAGACCGCCCCGCTGCGGGAAGACAGCATCGCGGAGATGGGTCTGGCCTACCCGCAGCTGCGGCGCATGTTGAACGAGCTCGGTCGACGCCTGGCACAGGCCGGGGCTATCGCCGACCCCGAGGATATCTACTGGCTGGAACTGCACGAAGTCCAGGCCATGGCGGCGCAGCTGGAACGCGGCGCGCCCTTGCAGAACACGGCCGAAGAGGTCGAGCGGCGCAAGGCGAAGTGGCACAAAATGCGTCGCATCTCCCCACCGCCCACGCTGCCCAAGACCGGGTGGTTGAGCCGCTTCTATCCCAGCAACGAACCCCTGAGCATGACCCTCAAGGGTCTGGGCGCCAGCGCCGGCAAGGTGACGGCGCCGGCCTGCGTCATGCTGGGCCCCGAGGATTTCGGCAAGATGCATGACGGGGACGTGATCGTGGCCGGCATCACCACCCCGGCCTGGACGCCTCTGTTTGCCAGGGCTGCGGGCATCGTCACCGACATCGGCGGCCCGCTCAGCCACAGCTCGATCGTGGCGCGTGAATACGGGATCCCGGCCGTGCTGGCCACGGGCGTCGGAACCCGGCGCATCCGCGATGGACAGAGGATCACGGTCGACGGCGGCGCCGGCCTGGTTGCGCTGCGAGCCGCCTAGCCCCGGGGCTCAACCGGCGCACCCGCTGGCCGACGCCACGAATCGCCTGCGCGCCCTGGGGGGCGCAGCCCGATGAACGTCGCCAACCGCAAGAACCTGCTCATCCTTTCCTTCACCCTGCTGGTGGTGATGCTGGGCTACGGCATGGTCATGCCCATCATGCCGTTCTACATCGAGAAGCTGGGCGCCGGCGGCACGCAGCTCGGGTGGCTGATGTCCACCTACTCGCTCATGCAGCTGATCTGCGCGCCCATCTGGGGTGCGCTCTCCGATCGCTACGGCCGCAAACCCATCCTCTCCGTCGGTGTGCTCGGCTATGCCATCACGCTCCTGATGTTCGGGCTGTCCACCAGTTTTGGGATGCTGTTCATCGCCCGCTCGCTGTCCGGCATTCTCTCCTCGGCCACCATGCCGACCGCCATGGCCTACATCGGCGACAACGCGCCGCGCGCCGAGCGCGGCAAGGGGATGGGCCAGCTGGGGGCCATGACGGGCATCGGGGTGATCATCGGCCCGCTGATGGGAGGCCTGCTTTCCAGCCGCTCGCTGGCCCTGCCATTCTTCGTCGGATCCGCCCTGGCCTTTCTGGCCTTCCTGCTGGTGATCTTCGTGCTGCCGGAAGTGCACGCGCCGCAGGCGGCCACCGGCCGGCGGCCTGCGGCGGCGCGTCAGATGTACCTGCGCGTGCTCCTGGGCCCGGCGGGCATCCTGCTGCTGCTGATCTTCATCATGAGCTTCGGCATGACCAACTTCCAAGGCATGCTCGGCCTGTATGTTGTGGATAAGTTCGCCTTCGACACAACGCAGGTGGGCGCCATCTGGATGCTGATGGGCCTGATCCTGATCGTGGCGCAGGGCCTGCTGGTCGGTCCGCTGATCAAGGCGCTGGGCGAACTGAGGCTGATCCAGATCGGCCTGCTGGGCGGCACGCTCGGCTTCCTGGCCGTCGCCCTGGCGGTCGATTTTCTGAGCGTGATGGCCGCCCTGGCGCTCTTCATCCTGGCCCTGGCCCTGATCGGCCCGCCGCTCAACGCCTACATCTCAGCCTTTGGGGGAGAACACCAGGGCGCGCTGATGGGGATGAACGGCGCCTTCAGCAGCCTGGGCCGGGTGACGGGTCCGCTGTGGGGCGGCTATATCTACGACCGGAACATCGAATACCCATTCTACAGCGGGGCGGTGACGCTGGCCGTGGGCCTGCTCGTCAGCCTGCTCGCGCTGGGCCGGCGGCCGGCGGCCGCGGCCGCGCAGTCCGCAAGCTCGGATTGAGCCCATCGCCGTGCGCAGGCTGGCTTCCTGTTCCCTGCGGCCGGAGACTTCCGCCGGGGGCGAGATCGGCCGCCTGACGCCCCTTGACAAGGGGATGGTTATTGTCTACAATGGTTTAGGTATGCCTAATTTTCAAATTAGCTTTGATACGTCCAGCTCTCAGAATGGCCCCCTCAAGAGTTGTTGCTGTGTCCCGGGCGTCGTCCGCCCCGGGTGAGCCCACACCTGAGCAAAAAGCCGCCGAGAGCAATCAAGACGCAAGAGCAGCCATGTCAGAGCAATTGACCCACTCCATCCAGGACTATGTCAAAGTGATCTTTGAGCTGACCGCGGGCGGCCAGTCTGCCAGCACGACGGCACTGGCTGACCAGTTGAATGTGGCGCCGGCCTCCGTAACCGGCATGCTGCAGAAGCTGGCCACTTCCAGGACGCCGCTCATCCGCTATCGCAAGTATCAGGGTGCCACGCTGACGGAAGCGGGAAAACGCGCCGCCTTGGAAGTCATCCGCCATCATCGTCTGATCGAGGCCTGGCTGGTGGAAACGCTCGGGTATGGCTGGGATGAGGTTCACGAAGAAGCCGAACGGCTCGAGCACGTCATCTCGGAGGATATGGAAGCCCGCATTGCCAGGGCGCTTGGGGAACCGTATTCGGATCCGCATGGCGAACCGATTCCGACCGCCGACCTGGTCATGCCGCCGGATGAAACCATTCCGCTCAGCAGACTGCGTCCCCCGCGCACCGCCGTGATCCGGCGCGTTCGACCTGCAGATCCGGCCTTGCTGCGCCATCTCGAGGAGCTGCGACTTCTACCCGGCACCCCGGTCGAGGCCCTCGACTACTCGGAATTCGATCGCAATCTTCTGCTGCGCATTGGGAACCAGCAGCAACCGAACATGCTCGGCCAGAGGATCACCGAGCAGATCTTCGTAGAGGTTGACCGATGAACGCTTCCGTCATGTGGATCGGCATCTTGATCCTGGCCTTGCTGCTGGCAATCCTTCTGCCGCGCTACGGCCTGTTGGCCCGCCTGCGGAACTGGAGGGCGCTCCAGGCCCGGACGCACATGGAAGATGCACTCAAACACCTGCTCGACCGAGAACAGCAGGGGCGTCACGCTTCGCCGGAGTCGCTGGCCGGGACGCTCGGCCTATCCCGGCAGTCCGTGCTGCATTTGATCGGGCAGCTTGAATCCCAACAGCTCATCCAAAGCCGGGGCAGCCAGCTGCATCTGACCCCCGGCGGCGAGCGCTGGGCGCTGCACGTGGTGCGAGCACACCGCCTGTGGGAACGCTACCTGGCTGACGAAGCTCGTATGCCCTTGGAGCAGGTTCACGTCGAGGCTCATCGCCGCGAGCACACCCTGACCGATGAGCAGCTCGACGATCTGGATGCCACGCTGGGGCACCCGACGCGCGACCCCCACGGCGATCCCATCCCCAGCCGGGATGGCCACCTCTCGAAGGAGAGCGGCACTCCGCTCACGGCCTGGAAGCCGCAGGCGCTGGGCCGGATTGTGCACCTGGAGGATGAGCCGGCGATCGCCTTCGCGCAGATCCTGGCGGCCGGCTTGCACCTCGGGCAGACCGTTCGCATCCTGGAGGCCTCGCCCGAGCGCTACGTCCTGAGCGACGGCGAGAACGAGTACCGCCTGGCTCCAAGCGTGGCCGCCAATGTCCACGTCGGCCCCCTGCCGGAAGGAACGGTGATTCCACCGGGAACGATTTCATTGAGCGAGTTGAAACCCGATCAGCGTGCCGAGATCGTCATGCTGGACAATGCCGTGCAGGGCTTCACGCGACGCCGCTTCTTGGACCTCGGCCTGACGCCCGGCACGCAGATCTACCCTGAGCTGGGCAACTTCTTTGGCGATCCGCACGCCTACCGTGTGCGCGGCACGCTGATTGCCCTGCGCAAGGATCAGGCAGCGCAGATCTGGGTCAAGCCCGTTCAGCCAGC
The DNA here is from genome assembly GCA_035471605.1 of Anaerolineales bacterium. Classification (GTDB taxonomy): domain Bacteria; phylum Chloroflexota; class Anaerolineae; order Anaerolineales; family Villigracilaceae; genus Fen-1038. The sequence goes on from DATIPW010000203.1 coordinate 8,338, forward strand.
TATGTGAGGCAGAATGACAGATAAACCGCGAGCTCTACCGAATCAGGAATGTGACTCCTGCCCGGCGTTCTACAACCTGGAACAAATGGGCTTCAAAGTTGGCGGCTTTGACCGCGTGGTGGCGCTTGCCGGCAACCCGAACACCGGCAAGTCCACGCTGTTCAATGCGCTGACCGGCCTCAAGCAGCACACGGGCAACTGGCCCGGAAAGACGGTGACGCGCGCCGAGGGCGGCTACCAGTTCAACGGCGTGAAGTACAAGCTGGTGGACCTGCCCGGCACCTATTCGCTGCTTTCCGCCTCGCAGGACGAGGAAGTGGCGCGTGATTTCATTCTGTTCGGGCAGCCGGATTGCACCATCGTCGTCACGGATGCGACGGCCCTGGAGCGCAACCTGAATCTGGTGATGCAGGTGATGGAGATCACCGACCATGTGGTCGTTGCCCTCAACATGATGGACGAGGCCAAGCGCAAAGGCATCGAAGTGGATGCACGCACGTTGAGCCGCGACCTTGGCATACCTGCCGTTCCCATCACCGCCCAGTCGGGGCAAGGCATTCAGACGTTGCTGGCGACCGTTGCCGAGCTCATCCAGGGCGAGATCTCCACCAAACCCCGGCGCCTGCAGGGCACGGCGGAGTTCCAGCATGCCGTGAACGAGCTCTTGCCCATGATCGAGCAGCTGGCGCCGGGTGTGCCGAATGCACGCTGGCTGGCGATCCGCCTGCTGGATGGCGACTCGAAAGTGCAGCAGGCATTGGTCTCGGGCGAGCTTTCTCAGCGTGTTGCGCGCCAGCAGCAGGCGGATACGCGCTTCAGCCGCAAGATGGCCGTGGAAGGACGCCAATAGAGGCAGCACATGGCAGAACAGACACTGCAGCCCGATGACATTCTGACCAAGGCCGAGGCGCTGCGCGGCACGCTTTCTTCAGGCTTCCGCGACGAGATCGTGAAATCGCTCTACTCTGAAGCCGAAGCCATCGCCCAGCGGGCGGTCAAGACCGCCAAGGGCAAGAAGTATGACCTGGACCAGAGGATCGATCGGCTGGTCACCTCGCCCATCTTTGGCCTTCCGATCATGCTGCTCATTCTTGGCGTGGTCTTCTGGCTGACCATCACCGGCGCCAATGTGCCTTCGGCCCTGCTGGCCGACGGCCTGTTCTGGATCGAGGACCAGGCGGCGGCGCTCTTCACGGGCTGGGGAGCTCCGTGGTGGCTGACAGGCTTCCTGTGGCACGGCGTCTACCGTGGCCTGGCATGGGTCGTATCAGTGATGCTTCCGCCGATGGCCATCTTCTTCCCCATGTTCACGATCCTGGAGGATCTGGGATATTTGCCGCGGGTCGCCTTCAACCTGGACTGGCTGTTCAAGAAGGCGGGCGCACATGGCAAGCAATCTCTCACGATGGCCATGGGCTTCGGCTGCAACGCCGCCGGGGTCATCGCCACGCGTGTGATCGACTCGCCGCGCGAGAGACTGATCGCCATTCTCACCAACAACTTCGTCCCGTGCAACGGGCGCTTCCCGACGCTGATCCTGCTTGCCACCATCTTCGTGGCAGCCGCCTTCCCACCGGCCTTTGCCTCCTTCGCGGCCGCGGGCGCGGTCGTCGGTGTGGTGCTGATTGGCGTCGGCTTCACCCTGGTTGTGTCGTGGGCCCTCTCCCGGACCATTCTCAAGGGGGAGGCCTCAGCCTTCACGCTGGAGCTGCCTCCCTATCGCCGCCCCAAGTTCGGCCAGATCCTCTACACGTCCCTGATCGATCGCACGATCTTCGTCCTGTGGCGGGCGATCATGACGGCTGCGCCCGCCGGCGCCGTCATCTGGCTGCTCGGCAACATATTCGTTGGGGGCACCAGCCTCGCCCAGCACGTCGCCGATTTCCTGAATCCCTTCGGGCTGCTGCTGGGCCTGGACGGCGTGATCCTGCTCGCCTACATCATCGCCATTCCGGCCAATGAGATCGTGGTCCCGACCTTGATGATGACGTACATGGGCGTCGGCATGATGACCGACATCCCGGGCCTGAGCGAGCTGCACACGCTGCTGGTGGTCCAGCACGGTTGGACGCTGCTGACCGCCGTCAACCTGATGCTGTTCTCGCTCTTGCACAATCCGTGCGC
>DATIPW010000204.1:0-17078 GCA_035471605.1 Anaerolineales bacterium
CGATACATCTCAACCTGGGACCAGCTTGTGCCTCCGGCTCCGGCGACGTCGATGGCTGCCACGCCGCAGTCGGCCAGGAGGCGCGCCGTGCGCTCCGAGATGCCCCAGCCAACTTCCTTGACCACCACGGGCGCGCCCAGCTTGCGGCACACGGCCTCGATCCTGCCGGCCAGGCGCGAAAAGTCCGTGTTGCCGTCCGCTTGCAGCGCCTCTTGCAGGGGATTGAGGTGCAGGACCAGAGCATCGGCCTCCAGCATTTCAACGGCACGACGGCACTCGTCAACGCCATAGCCATAGTTCAGCTGCACGGCGCCCAGGTTGGCCAGCAGCAATGCATGGGGTGCCAGGCGGCGAACCTGAAAGGTGCCGGCCAGATCCGGCTTTTCCAGGGCGGCGCGCTGCGAACCCACGCCCATGGCGATGCCCGTGGCCGCGGCAGCCTGTGCCAAGCGTCGGTTGACACGTTGGGCCTCCGGCGTGCCGCCCGTCATGGATGAGATCAGCAGCGGCGCTTGCAGCTGCCGGCCAAACAGCTCCAGCTCGGTGTTGACGGCCTCCAGGGAAAGCTCCGGCAGGGCCTCGTGCGTGAAGTGCAGCCTTTCGAGGCCGGTGCGCAGGCCGGAAGATACGTCCTCCTGCAGGTTGATGCGCAGGTGCTCTGCTTTGCGTTTTTGGACTGCCGCAACTTTGGGCATCAGGGGGTGTTCCAGTGTGTGAGTTCCACGGGTTCGCCTGTGTTACAATGAGCGCGCTCGCAACGCTACCTACCGGAGGAAAATCTAATGGCAGACACGTATGCCGAGGTCAAGAAGATCATCGTCGACCTGCTAGGCGCCGACGAGGCCAAGGTCACGGCAGAGGCACGCTTTCGCGAGGATCTGGAGGCGGATTCGCTGGATCTGGTCGAGTTGATCATGGCCTTTGAGGACAAGTTTGGCGCAGAAATCTCGGATGAGGCCGCACAGAAGATCACCACGGTGGGGGAGGCGGTCTCCTATATCGACGGGCACAAGTAGACTGCGCCTGGGATGGCGGCCGCGAGCCCGAGGCCGCTGCTTGCGATTATAACTGCAGAGCCGCCCGCAAGGACGGCTCTTTTGATTCGAGGCTCAATCCGTGGCCGTAGCCCTTAGCCCAGCAGCGCGGGGATCTCCTCGGGGTGCTTGGCGACGCGCACACCGGCAGCCGTCAGGGCTTTCATCTTGTCCGCGGCCGATCCGGAACCACTTTCGATGATGGCGCCTGCATGGCCCATGCGCTTTCCGGGCGGTGCAGTCTGCCCCGCAATGAAAGCCACCACCGGCTTGGTCATCTTGGCACGGATGAACTCGGCCGCCTTGTCCTCCTCCGTGCCGCCGATCTCGCCGATGAGCACCACCTGCTCCGTTTGGGGATCATGCTCGAACATCTCCAGGACGTCGAGGAAGCCCGTGCCGTGGATCGGATCGCCGCCGATGCCGACACAGGTGGAAGCTCCCAGGCCGACCAGCTTGAGCGCGTACAGCACCTCGTAGGTCAGGGTGCCGGAGCGGGAGACCACGCCCACATGGCCCGGAAGCGAGATGTCACCGGGAATGATTCCGACTTTGCACTGATTGGGCGTCAGGGCGCCCGGGCAATTAGGACCGAGCAGGCGCACCCTTTTCAGATCCATGTAGTTGCGCACGCGCATCATGTCTTGCACGGGAATGCCCTCGGAAATGCAGACGATCAGGGGTATGCCTGCGTCGGCGGCCTCAAACATGGCATCGGGCGCGCCACGCGCGGGGACGAAGATGCAGGAGGCATTGGCCCCGGTCGCTTCCCGGGCCAGGTGGACCGAGTCGAACACCGGGATCTTGCCCTCCATGACCCATTCGCCGCCCTTGCCGGGTGTCACCCCGGCCACAATCTGTGTTCCATAGGCCACCATCTGCAGCGTGTGGAAGAGACCCTCTTTGCCGGTGATGCCCTGAACCAGCAGACGCGTGTTGTTGTCGATCAGAATGCTCATGGCTGGCCTTTCGGCTAGGATAGGGCGGGGGCTTCGCGGGCTGCCACCACGGCCTTCTGCGCCGCTTCGACCAGGGTTGTGGCGGTGATGAGCTTGGCACTGGCCAGAAGTCGCCGGCCTTGCTCGGCGTTTGTGCCCACCAATCGCACGACCATCGGGGTCCGCGGCTTCACCTGGCTGGTAGCCTCCAGGATGCCGTGGGCCACCTCGTCACAGCGGGTGATGCCCCCGAAGATATTCAGCAGAATTGCGGTCACGTTGGCATCGGCCAGGATAATGCGCAAGGCGGCCGCGACCTGATCGGCACTCGCCCCGCCGCCGATATCCAGGAAGTTGGCCGGCTCGCCGCCGAACAACTTGACGATATCCATGGTGGTCATCGCCAGCCCGGCGCCGTTGACCATGCATCCGATGTTGCCCTGCAGCGGAATGTAGGTCAGGCCGTACTTGCGGGCCTCGATCTCCGCCGGCGCGTCTTCATCCAGGTCGCGCATTTCCGCCAGATCGGGGTGGCGGTAGAGGGCGTTGTCGTCAATCAGCATCTTCCCATCCAGGGCCACCAGCCGGCCATCCTTGGTGATCACCAGCGGATTGATCTCGGCCAGAGTGGCGTCGCTGTCGACGTAGACCCGCCACAAGGCCGCGGCGATGCGCCCAAAGTCCTTCCATTGCTCGCGGGGCAGATCCATGGAGGCGGCGATGTCGCGCGCCTGGTAATCCCTGAGCCCGAGCAGAGGATCGACGTGAACTCGTATGATCTTCTCCGGATTCTTGGCGGCGACCTCTTCGATCTCCACTCCGCCGGCCGCGGACGCGATCATGACCGGTTGGCGGTGGGCGCGGTCGTTGGTGATGGCGAAGTAGATCTCGCTGGCGATTCCCACGGCTTCGTCCACCAGCACCTTGCGCACCGGAAGTTCCTTGATCTGCATGCGCAGGATCTGGGCCGCCAGCTGCTCTGCGTCGTCGGCGTCCTTGGCCAGTTTGACCCCGCCTGCCTTACCCCGGCCGCCCACGAGCACCTGCGCCTTGACCACGATCCGTCCGCCCAGCTCCTCGGCGATGCCCCTGACCTCTGCCGCGGTACTTGCCACGCGGCCGCGGGGGATGGGTATTCCATGTTTCGAGAAGATCATCTTGGACTGGTACTCATGCAGCTTCATATCTCATCCCTGGCGCCGGTACGGAGGCAGGCGCATTATATCAGTCGCACTTCGCGGTGCGCCGCGACACGGGCGTGGAGGGCGAAAACTTGGCTAGGGCAACGTGAATCGCATGATGCGGTTGCTGCCGGCGTCGGTGATCCACACATGGCCCCCAGCATCGATGGCGATCCCGGCGGCGATGCTAATCGTTGTTGCCGTGTCCCCATAGTCGCCCCACGTCTGCAGGATCTCTCCGTCTTCGGTGTACTGGATGACCCGAAAGCCCTCAGGGTCCGTGACGAAGACGTGCCCGGCGTTGTCCACCGCGATCAAGGGCTTGTTGTCCAGCGACTGCCCATACCAGCCGGCGACATCCCATTGTCGAAGCGGGCTGAAGCTCAGACCATCCTCAGCTGGCAGGAAGCTCTGGATGCGCTGATTCCAAGTATCGGTGACATAGAGCCTGCCCTGGGCATCGAAGGCAATCCCAACCGGCTCATCAAACTGGCCGGGATCCAACCCCGCCGTCCCGAACTGGGTCACAAAATTGCCCTCGGGGTTGAACACCACTATGCGTTTGTTTCCAGTGTCCACCACAAAGAGACGCCCGCGCTGGTCAACGGCCAGGCCGCGCGGCCCGTAGAAAGTCTGCTCTTCGCCGCCGGCCACGAAGGTCGACCACATCGTCAAGTAGCGGCCGGAGGCCGTGAATTTCTGGATGCGATAGTTCCAGGTATCCGCCACGTACACGGAACCATCCCGACCCACGGCGATGCCCCACGGCTCGTTGAACGTGCCTGGGGGTGCGGACGGGTCGGGATTGTTCAGGGCATTCCCGGACGACTGTCCCCACTCGTTGAGCAAGCGGCCATCCAGCGCGAAGTGAAGCACGCGGTGATTGCGTGAGTCCGCGACGTAGAAGGTGCCGTCAGGAGCGAAGGCCAGGGCACGCGGGGCGTTCATGGGGGGATTGACCGAGATGGCATTGATGATCGGGTCGGCGGCCAGGGTGATGATCTTGTTCTCATACGGGTCAAGCTCGAGCCCGGCTTGGTCCGCGGCGGCCACTCCGTATTCCCAAACCTGGCGCGTCACGTCCTTCTTGATGTAGAGACGCATTTCATCGGCAGGCTGCCAGGTCGAAAGCGTCAGATCCGTGTGGCCGGTCGCCGCGGCGTACGCGGCATAGTCGCGGTTGAGCCAGATGTCGATGAGCCCGCCCCGGATGCGCGGATCCAGCAGCGCGGAGCATACTCGCGAGAAATCGCTACTGCGAAACAGGCGCAGGAAGGAGAGCGCCCCGCCGCAGGAGTAGCCTTCGTCGAACTCCACCGGCTCACGTGCGCTCACCAGCCCAAAGTAGTCCTGGTTGGGCCACCACATGCGGATGTAGTCGAAGCGATGGAAGCCGGTTCCCAGGGCCTGCTCGATCTTGTCAAAGTTCTTGGCATCCACGATCACGACGGTCGCATCTCGCAGTGCGCGCGTCGGCTGATCAAAGGAGCGTTGGTTGGTGAAGTCCCGCAGGTACCAGACGAAGGGCCAGGAGACGCCCGTGTCGGGCGCGCTGGCGTCGTAGGCCAGATCCACACCCATGCCGCCGGTCGTTCGCTCGGATATCTCCTTGGCCTGGCGGATGACGTCCTTGACCGCGCCGGCCGAGTGCGCGTACACCAGGTACTCCTTGGCATTGTCATAGTTGATGAAGGCCGCACGGAGCGAGGTGCGCACGGTCAATACCCCAAGAATGGCAAGCAGCACGAGCGCCACGGGGCGCCTGATGTCGCCGGCAGACCAGTCCCGCAACCGGAAGGCCAGTCCGACTCCGGCGGCCGCGGCCACCAGCACCGGTAGGAGGAAGGCCGAGGTATTCTGCAACCCCTGCAGGTCGCCCGAGCGGAAGGGTGGGTTCGGCCCTAGGACCGCCACCAGCACCGCGCCCAGGCTCAGGAAAAACGTGAAGGCAATGCCCAGCACGAGCGGCGCGTGTTTCTCCCGCAACTTCCGCCACGGCGTGGTTTCGATCAGCCAGCCGATGCCCCAGGCAGCGAACAGAATCATGGGCCAGGCCATGTGATAGGTGAGCCAGGGCATTTTCTCGCCGGCGATGCTGAAGGCGGCGAAGCTGCCCAGGATCCACCAGCCCAGCAGCCCGAACGTATTTTGGAAGGCGGCCTGGCCCGATAGGGACGTCGATCCGGGCGCACCTCGCAGGTTCAAACTTGAGAGGGCGGCCCTGTTGCGCAGGGCCACGACGAGTGCCAGGCCGGAGCCGATCAGCGGCAGGAATTCATAGAGCGGCACCATGATCAAAATGTAGTAGTACCAGGGCTGGCTGCCGCGCTCCACGGCCTGCTGGGCCAGCCAGTAGCCGAGCGAACCGACCAGGCCCGTAAAGAAGCCCGCGCTGTTGGTGAAGAAAGTGGTAAAGAACACGCAGAACGGTGCCCAGAAGGCAAGCGCCAGCTTCCACCAGTCTTTGCGCCACCACTGGCCAACTCCCGCGGCCACGAGATAGGCTGCGGCCACGAAGGCTCCAATGATGCCGAGCTCGCGCTGGGTCACGGCCTGCACCTCGCCTGCGGAGGTGGGGATCTTGATCTGCAAGGAGCCCTCGGCCAGGTGCAGGGCAAACGGCACCAGCATGGGCAGGACCAGCGTCCCCGTCAGGATCAGAAGATCAAAGGAACGCTCGGCGCGGACCCCTTGAAGGGAATAGCCGCGCAGCAAGAAATAGCCGGCGGACATCAGCCCCAGGATTCCAGCCAGGATCAGCAGGAGCTCCGGCGAGGCAGCCGCGGCGGCCGGCGCCAGGGGTGAAGAGGTGGCAAGTGGATTGGCGGGGGAGGCCACTTCGGCGGCGCCGAGGGTGTCCGCCTGGTCCTTGACCAGACTGAGGCCCATCCCCAGCCCGATCAGCAGGATGCTGACCGCGAGCGCCGCCAGAAAGCCGCGGTAGGCAAGCGCATCCTCCCAGGCGCGGCGGGTGACGCGAATGACGAAGTAGACGGCCAGATAGATGAGCAGCAGGGCTGCATAGATGAATGAGGTCTCTTTGTCGAGGAAATGCAGCAGCAGCGCGCCGGTGATCAGGTACAGGTACCTGCGCTCGCCAAGATCCAGATAGCGCAGGATGCCATACAGCATCAGCACGCCGGAGAAGATCGCGTAGGGATCTTCGCGGGCATAGCGACCATAGAACAGCAGGATGGGAGAGATCAGCATCATCAATGCGGCAACCAGGCCGCCGGCCCGGCCCAGGTAGCGGCGCCAGTACCACGCCATGACGATCGTGGCCACGCTGAACAACGCCGCAGGCAGCCTGGCCGCAAAGTCGCTGGGCCCGAACAGGAAATAGGAAAGCGCGATCAGGTGAAACTGCAACGGCCCGTGCATCATGGGATTGTGCTGGTAGCCATCGCCTTTGAAGAGCAGCCATGAGAAATAGGTGTGCAGGCTCTCGTCATGGCTCATCACGCGAGCGCCCAAGTCCCAAAAGCGCGAAGCTACGGCCAGAAGCAGGATGGCGGCGAACAGCATCCGTTCCACAGTCACAGAGGGGAGGGAAGGATGCAGGGGTCGATCGAGCCAGGTGGAAGGCGTGGTGTCTGTCGTCATGGGAGGCGATTTTCCGGTTGGAGGTGCTTCACTATAATGCAGCCGGGCTGGGCATGCAAGCGGAGGCCGACTTGGGGATGCAGCAGGGAGCGATCGCCGGCCGTTGGTGCTGTGGGAACCAGTGTATTGCGCATAGCCATTCACCCTTCACCCAAGACCTCACTCATTAATCACCAACTGACCACACCCAGCTGCTATGTCGATGCCTCGTCGCACACGCACCGTGCATGCAATGCCGGCACGTTCCAGCTCGCGCTTGAACTCTAGCGCACGCGGGCGCAACGATCCCGTTTGACGGTAGCCGGCAGTCGGATTGAGGGGGATGGCGTTCACATGGCAGGCCATGCCTCGCAGAAGAGCCGCTAGGGCCCGCGCCTGCTCAGGCGTGTCGTTGACGCCCTGTATCAGCGCCCATTCAAATGTGATCCGGCGCCCAGTGAGGGCGCAGTAGTAGCGACACGCTTCCAGGACCTGCTCGATCCCGTATTTGCGATTGACTGGCAGCATGGCACTGCGAGTGGCGTCGTCGGCAGCGTGCAGCGACACGGCCAGATTGACCTGTCTCTTTTCCTCCGCAAACCTGCGGATCATGGGGACCAGCCCAACGGTAGAAATGGTGAAACGCCTTGCTCCGAAGCTGAAGCCCGCAGGATCGTTGAGCCGGTCGACCGCCTGCAGCGTATTCTCGTAGTTGTGGAACGGTTCCCCCATGCCCATCAAGACGATGTTGGTGGGGCGCTTCCCGGTCTCTGCAAGTTCGCGTGTGAAGTGCATCACCTGGGCAACAATCTCGCCGCTGCTGAGGTGCCGCTTGAATCCCATCTGCCCTGTGGCGCAGAACGCGCAACCCATGGCGCAACCCACTTGGGAAGAGATGCACAGCGTCACCCGCCGGTCGTAGCGCATGCAGACAGCCTCGATCTGGGCCCCATCGGCGAGTCGGAAAGCGGTCTTTTGCGTTAGGCTGTCCGATGATTCCAGACGCGCCACGACCTGCATTGGCGTCAGCCCAAACTCCTGCGAGAGCCGCGCCCGCAGCGCGGCAGGCAGGCTGCTGAAAGATTCCCATTTCGTGTAGAGATGCTTGTAGATGCCCTCCCAGATCTGCCTTGCCCGGTAGGCGGGCGCGTCCCAGGAGACGAGCAGCTCTTCGAGGGAAGAGAGATCCAGATCGTAGATCGACACGGGAGGGATGCGCTACGCGCCCAGCAGCTCGCTCAGGCTGGCCGCAATGATCGTCGGAGCCGGTTTCCAGGCGGCAGCCTGCTCACGAGTGCTGACGCCCGAGAGCACCAGTGCACACCTAGTCCCAAATGCCTGTCCTCCCTGGATGTCGGTTTCGAGTCGATCGCCGACGATCAGGAGCTCTTCAGGCAGCAACTTCATCCGCCGGGCTGCGATCTCGAAGAGCAGGCTGGAAGGCTTGCCCACCACCGTGGGCGGTACACCAGCTGCCGCGGAAATGCCTGCCAGCACCGCGCCGGCGCCCGGAATGAGTCCGGAAGGCGTGGGAAACGTCTCGTCTGGATTCGTGCCGTAGAAAGGGAGCCCGCTGCGGACCAGTGTGGAGGCTTTGCGGAGCTTGGCATAGGTCAGATCACGATCGAGTCCGGCCACGACGGCAGCGTAGCGGCGGTCAGCACTGGGATCCGTCACGACCTCAAACCCCCGGCTCTGCAGCGCCTCGATCAGGCCGCGCTCGCCCACGACAAACACGCCGCCCCTGTCCGGCAGGGTCTGCGCCAGCGTGTCAGCCGTGGCCTCGGCCGAGGTCACCACCTGCCAGGCGTCGATCTGCACCCCGAAGCCCCGCAGCTTGAGCAGGTAGTCTTCCACGCGGTTCATGGCATTGTTCGTGGCGATGCTGACGCCCAACTGTCTGGCAGCGATGGCGGCAAACGCCGATGCCAGATCGCCGATCTGCTGCGCATCCTTCCAAAGCACGCCATCCACATCCAGGATCAGACCGCGCACGGGAGGATCCAGCGCGTCCAACGGCGCGCGCGCCACAGGGGCGCGCGGTCGATTCTGGCTCACGAGAGCTTCTTCAGGAGGTAGTCCAGCACGGGTTTGTCGATCCAGCCGGCATCCGGATCGGCGCGCTCTTCAAAGTTCTCATTGTGAATGAAAGCCCGAAAGGCTTCTCGGGTCACCTCGGAGTAGTTCCCGTCCGCCGGGGAGTAGTAGCCCAGCCCCTTCATGATGTTCTGGATCTGCTTGACAACCGGGCCGGCCAAGCGCACCCGCTGGGACTTGGGGCTCGATCCAAAGTACAGGTGGTGCAACTCCAGAATTTCCTGGAGCCGCGGGACGGGATTCAGGTGGTCGTCGACGCGGTAGTCGATCCAGCGATCATTGTTCCCGCCATACCCGGCGCGAGGCTTGACGACGTACAGGGCCGCCGACTGGCGACCGCGTCGGTCGCCACCGGCGTTGTTCCCCGCTTCGAGTGCCGTGAGCAGCCGGCCGGGCAGATCGCCTTCTGCGTGCAGGAACGCTGTCTCCATCTCCCGCACCACTTCAGGACCCGCCAGGACATTGCCCTGGATGGCATAGCCAGGGCGGCTGATGCCGCCCGCCCACTCCAGGCACTTTCCACCCGTGAAGGTTGCCGCCTGGCCGTTGCGGTCGACCAGGCCCACTTGGCGCTCGTCGCGCCCGGGATCCCCGGCAAGCAGCTGCGCGAGGGCGGCCTCTGCCGAAAGGTCGTTGGCCATCAACTCCAAGCCCCGCGGTCCAAAGCTGGTGTTGGCCAGCGCCTGTGTGGCGACGGCACCGATCTTTGCCCGGGCCCAGGGAACAACGGCACCCACGGCAGGGAACTTGGATGCCACAGCAACGCCCCAGGCGCGGGCGTTCAGGTCGCAGGCAACAATTGAAAAGGTGGCGATGGAGTGCATGTTGGCTGGAATGGCGGGCGAAGGCCGCGCGCTTGTGCTCGGGGGGCGCGACGGGCCCGTGTCAGGCCTTGGCTTTTTCTGCCGCCTTCTCAGGAACCTCAAGCACTTGGTCAACCAGACCGTATTCGACGGCGGCCTTCGCGTCCAGGTAGAAGTCACGGTCCGTATCGCGCTCGATCACGTCCAGAGGCTGTCCCGTGTGCCGCGAGAGAATCTCGTTGAGCGCCGCCTTCTGGCGCAGAATCTGCCGCGCCGCAATCTCGATGTCGGTCGCCTGCCCCTGCGCTCCGCCGAGTGGTTGATGCATGTGAATGGTGGCATGGGGCAGGGCATAGCGGCGGCCTTTGGTACCCGCCGTCAGCAGCACGGTGCCGAACGAGGCGGTTACGCCCACGGCCACGGTACTGATGGGATTCGGGATCATCTTCATCGTATCGTAGATGGCAAAGCCTGCATACACCTGTCCGCCCGGGGAATTGATGTACATCTGGATCTCTTTTTCCTGATCCTCATGATTGAGGAACAGCAGCTGCGCCACGACCACATTGGCCACCTGGTCGTCGATCGGCGTGCCCAGGAAGATGATCCGTTCCTTGAGCAGCAACGAGTAGATATCATAGGCGCGCTCGCCTCGCCCCGTCGTCTCCACCACCATGGGGACCACGTCTTGGATGGGTAGAATGCTCATGGCCTCACTCTCATTTCTTCTTGCTGGTCTTCTTCGACGCCCGGGCTGGCTTTGACTTCCTGGCTTCGGCCGGCAGCGCCGCTTTCTTTCTCGGCGCCTCCGACTTGTCCTCCGCCTGATCGCCTGCCTGGTATTCCCCGGTGGCGATCGCCTTCAGCCGCTCCAACGTGCGGCGGGTCAGAAGGCGGCTGGCGGACTGCACCGCCACGGCTTCCGCCACGCGCTGCTGTCCCTGTCGACCGCCGCGAATCGTGTTCAGATTCAAACCCTGGCCCTGCAGGTCGAGCAGGGTGCTGTTGAACTCCTCGTCCAGGGCCTCGTTGTCAACTTCGATCTTTTCCCGGCGCGCGACTTCATCCAAGATGAGGGACCGTTCCAGCCTGCGGCTGGCAACCGGCTTGGCCTCGTCTTCCAAGAATTTCGCGGCGTCCGTGTTGCGCATCTTGTAGTATGTCTCCAAATCGAGTCCCTGCTGGGCAAGCCGCCTGCCCATGTCTTTCACCACGTGCTCGGCTTCATGCTCCAGGGTCTGAGACGCGTACTTGATGGTGGCGTCCTTGCGCAGTGCATCCACCAGCCTGGCGTAGTAGTCGTCTTCGTACTCGGAGCGGGCTCGGGCCTCGATTTCCTTGGCCAGAGCCTCCTTAAGCGCATCCAAAGTCTCGTACTTGCCCACTACCTTCCCAAAGCCGTCATCCAGTGGCGGCAGAGTCACGCTGCGCACGGTCTTGACGGTGACCTCGAGATCAACGGACTTGCCCGCCAGGGATGCCAGGGCCGTGTCCGCCGGAAAGTCGTGGTGCAGGGTCCTTGCGTCCCCCGCTTTCATGCCAATCAGGGCACGCGAAAACCCGCTGAATGGAGCCTCGTCAGCCTGCTCGCCGGGGCGGATCATGACCGGCAGATCCGTGCGCGCCAGCTCCGTATGCTCCGAGCGGATGTCCACGATCAGGTAGTCGCCCTCGGCCGCCTCTCGCTCGACCGTCTCAGTCGTGGCGTAGGCCTGCCGCAGCTCCGTCAGCGCCTCCTCAAGCCGCTCGGGCCCCGGTTCCTGGAACTCATAGGGCAAGCGCAGCGAATGATAGTCGCCCAAGGTGACCTCTGGGCTCAGCGGAACCTTGAAGGTGAACTTCGGCGACTCGTCGCCCTCCACCTTCTCCAGGCTGCCGGCAGCTGCGGGCTCCAAGCCCGCCTCCTTGAGCATCTCAGGGTAGACCTCGTCGACCAGCAGATCGACGGCCTGATCGTATACGGCGGCTTCGCCGTAGTAGCGCACGATGACATCGTAGGGAGCTTTTCCCGGCCGGAAGCCCGGGATCTTGCCGCGCGAAGCCAGCTTGCGCGCGGCGCGTTGTCGCGCTGCCTGGACACGGTCGGGCGAAACCTCCACCACGACGCGTGCCTGGTGGTCGTCGAGAATGGACTTCTCCAAGTTCAACAGGCGCTCCGTGGAAAGAATGTGTGTCTGGAAGGGCGTTTCAAGCTCTCTTGGCGATGGGGACGGTGGGAGTTGAACCCACACGCCTTGCGGCACATGATCCTAAGTCATGCCTGTCTGCCAGTTCCAGCACGTCCCCTGTAGTAGACGTCCGGGGATTATAAAGCACGGGGGAAGGCACGTCAACGAAGGCCACCCGCCGTTAACTATTCGCTTATGTCACGGTTGGTATAATCCCGGCTCATGGCACGCATCATCCAAACAGACAGCCTGGGAAAACAGCGCACGCAGCTGACGCGGGCCGTGGCCGTGGCGTTGCGGCAGCTGGCCCCCCAGGCCGAGTTGGGCGATGAAGCCCGTGATCTGGCGGCCTTCATCGCCCTGGCATTGAAGGCCATCCACGAGGGCATCGATCCCAGCGTAGCCGCCTGGGAAAAGCGTGGCTACTGGCTGAAAGCCGACCGCTTCCGCATGGAATGGGCTTGGGCCGGCCAGATGTCGAGCCGCATGGCTCAGGCTGTCCTGGCAGGGGACTGGACCACCGTGGCACAGGTATCCGTCCAGACCGCACAGAAACTGGATGGAGTTCAGGTGAGCAGTAGCTCGCGAGTGGGAAGGCCCTGGCAGGGCGCCTTTCAGCGCCTTGCCGAGAATTCCTGATCGCCACTCCCGCCCGACTAGCGTACCGCCATGAAGCAGGGCATCAGAGAAGCCCTGCTCAAGTTGCAGCCACGCAGCGTCGGCCTCAGGCTGCGCCTGCGCCAGCCGCAGCAGTGGGGAAGAGATGGCACAAAGGGGGGGACGCGCTAGGAGACGATTTCGGCTTTCCGGGCGGCTTCCAGCTGACCCAAATGCCGCTCCGTTTGGTTCAATAGCTCAAACATCAGCTGGCGCACGTGATAGTTCAGGAAGTGTCCTTCCAGCGTTGACAGGGGCAGAAAGCGTGCCCCCGCCACAACATGGATGCAATTGGGCGCGCCACAGAGGCAGATGAAGGGAGAGCTCATCTCCCATTCGGTTGACGGGTAGAAAAAAGTCAACTCGTCCCCGACCTGCAAGTCCCTGGCTGCGAATACCAGCAGTCGCGTGGTGTCCAAGATCACGCTCGGATCACAGGCGTGATTCATGGAAGAAAGCTCTTTCACTTCCACGTGCTGGTGGATCCCGATCTGGACGGTGAACTGGTTGGGCTGGTCGTACAGCGCGGCCGTGGGTATCGGGCAGATAATGTCGCCAGACTTGAACGCGCGCCGCGTAGCAAGACTGCGATACTTGTCATGGGTGCGAATTTGCAGTGGTGAATCCGTATTCTTGGACACCGCGACTCTCCCTTTCTTCCCTTCGACCAACTATGGCGCAGACTATAAATCCTGCATCTGCAAAAAGCAAGGCCTTTCGAGGTCTTGGAAAGCAATTTTAAGGTGTGACTTCGCAGGGCGCGCGCTGATCATCAGCGCGCCAATGCGGCTTGCGCAACAACCATCGTGCATGTCTGCAGCAACTTGCTGTGCGCGATTGCACGCGGCTCATCTTGAGCCGTGAGTCTTCTTCGTGCGGCACGGATTGACCTGGGATTTTCGGCGCGCCGCGCGTCAATCCTGAGATCGGCGGCGCGGGCACTGTCCCACACGCGCCCGCGCCCGTCGCAATCCGGACGCGCGCGGCTGCGGTCTGCGCAGGCGACGGAGCTTCCGCATCACCCTGAAAACTCCTTGCGTCAGACACGGCCGAGGCACGATCATGCTATCGAACCATTTCTTTCTCACATCCTGTGTGGAGCGGCGCTCATCACATGTTTCCAGAGCCATGATCCGGCTCGGGTAGAGTCCGGGCTCATGGCACGCTCCGAAAGGGCTGCCGAGGACAATCGCCCTCAGAAGCCCGAAGTGTGTGCGATTCGCTGGCAGTGGGGTGGGGGCCGCCGCCGGGATCCGCAACGCCTGCAGCACTCACTTGCCGCGATTCGGAGTGGACGAGACCAGCGACATGCTGAACCTGCGCAGGCCCTTCTCGCAGGTCCAATGCATGGAGCAGGGGACTTGACAGTTGGCAGGCTTGCGTCTACAATCTGAATGCTTCACTTAAGTACTATTAAGCGAAACAACGAAATGACGCACCCGAATTCCTTGGGGAAGGCAGTTGAGTCTTTTCTGGACACAGTCCGGTTGGCGCGCAGCCCCAACACCTTTCAGACGTACAGCTACGCGCTGGCCGCGTTTCAGGATCTGCTCTCCGCGCACGGCATCGATCTGGACGGCTCCCCCAGCGGCCTTCCAGAGGAAGGCATCGCCTGGTTTGCGCAGCACCTGAAGGACCTTTCCCCGGCCACCGAGCAACTCTATCTGCAGGCTGTGATGGGCTTCTACAAGTTCCTGGCGGCCGAGCGCCTTGCTCCCGTCAACCTGCCGCGCCTGGAGCTCATCAAGCAGCAGCGGGCCAGACGGCCTGGGGCGAGACTGCCGCAGTTTCCGGCCTCCGACATTGAGAAGTTGCTCCAGCATGTCACCAACCGGCAGTTCACTGCTGACGCCTCTCCTGACGGACAACTACGCGCATTAAGGGATCGGGCCTTCCTGCTCAGCTTGGCGGACACAGGGCTGCGGGTGCATGAGGCCTGCCAGCTGCAGCGCGGCCAAATTGATTGGAACGAGGGGCACGCGGTCATCACCGGCAAGGGCAACAAGCAGGCCTTGGTCCGCTTCTCCAGCCGCGCGCTGCGGGCGCTGAAGGCGTACTTGGCCGCCCGCGCCGCGCTGGACGGCGCCGCGGGAAAACCCCTGGCGGCCCTGCCCCTCTTTGCCCGGCACGACAGGGGCGCCGGCAAGAAGATCAAGCCCATCACCACGGCCACCGGCAGGTTGATCGTCGAAGAGCGCTCGCGCCAGGCACTGGGTGAAAAGGCGGCCGGCAGCATCACGCCGCATTCGCTGCGCCACTATTTCGTCACGGCCGTGCTGCGGGGCAGCGGGAATCTCAAACTGGCCCAGGAACTCGCCAGGCACGCCAACATACAGGTTACGCAGCGCTACGCACACTTGTCAAACGACGAGCTCGACCGCGGCTATCACGAGATCTTCGAGGATCATGCTTGATGCTGGGGCTGTCCAACGCGCCCGGGTGAAGGCGGACACCCATCTTGACATCTACCGGCAACTCATGATAAGCTCCGGCTTCGCAGGGCATTCCACGAAGAAAGGAGGCGCACCCCATGTCAAGCATCACGGTTCGAATCCCGGTTGCCGTTTACGGGGGCCCGTGCCTCCGTGGAGTGCGCCTGTAGTCCGTCCCTAGCCGCGTTCGTGTTCCCGGCCGACGCCTGCCACGGTTGCACTCAGCACCGTGGCTTTTTGTTTTTCGGTTCGCGGAATCGAATGTGGCAATGGATGGTTTCAAGGATTGACCCTGATGAAAACCGAAATCCCCAGCACGCCGGCATTTGACTTCAGGAGATCGCTGGGCGTGGCCGGCGCCCGGGGCATCTGGCGCATGATGGCCGGTTTCCGGCTGGCGTACCTGGCGGCAACGGTGGCGCTGGCCTTCTCGGCCGCGGCCAAAGCCTCCACCTTCCTGCTCCTGGGGTACTTTGCAGACCAGGTACTGGGTGCGCGCCAGTTTATCGCCGGAAGCCTTTCGCCGACCCTGGCGCTCATGGCGGCTGGGTTCATCGCTCTGGCCGCCGTGGAGGGAGCCTTTGCTTTCGTGTCGGGGCGTATGGCTGCCTACACATCTGAATCCATCACACGCCGGCTGCGCGACTTCCTCTTCGATCACATTCAGCGGCTCAGCTTTTCGTATCACAGCCGCACCCCCACCGGGGATCTGATCGAGCGGGTCACGTCCGACGTCGATTCGCTGCGCAAGTTCTTTTCCGAGCAAGCCATTGGCATCGGCCGCATCGTGCTGCTTTTCGGCATCAACTGGGCCGCCATCCTCAGCCTGAACGCCCGCCTGGGATGGTTGTCGGTCGTGGTCATCCCGGTCATCCTTGCCGTCTCATTGTGGTTCTTTGGCAAGGTCACCAAGCGCTACGAGGAATACCAGGCGCAAGAGGCCATTCTTTCCACCACCCTGCAGGAGAACCTGACCGGCGTCCGCGTGGTCAAGGCCTTCGCGCGGCAGGAATATGAGAAGGCGAAGTTCGAGCAGGACAACTGGGCCAAGTTCCTGAAGGGCCGGCTGCTGCTGCTGATGCATTCACTCTTCTGGCCCCTCTCGGATATTGCGCTCGGCTTCCAGATGCTGTTCGGATTCGTCTACGCGGCCAACATGGTGATCGGCGGCGAGCTGACCATCGGAAACTACCTTACGTACGTCGGTCTGGTCGTCTGGCTGATCTGGCCCATCCGCAATTTGGGACGGATGATCGTGGAAACCTCCACCGGCATGGTGTCCTTTCGCCGGCTGCTGGATATCGCCCGCCAGGCACGCGAGCCGCTCACGGACGGCAAGATTGAACCCACCGCCCCGCTCCGAGGGGATGTGGTTTTTGACCACGTCTCCTTCACCTACTCCGATGGTGACACCGAGGTGCTGCGCGGACTCTCCTTTCACATCCGCCCCGGACAGGCGCTGGCTCTGCTCGGCTCAACCGGGTCCGGCAAGACCTCGCTGGTCAACCTGCTGCCCAGATTTCACGAGTACACGGCCGGCAGCATTCGGCTGGATGGAACAGAACTTCGCGACTATTCCAGGGCCTACTTGCGGTCGCAGATCGGCATCGTGCAGCAGGAGCCCTTCCTCTTCAGCCGCTCCATTCGCGACAACATCCTCTACGGGGTGGGGCGCTCGGTGACCCAGGCAGAGGTGGAGCGCGCCGCCCGGGCGGCGGCGATACATGATGTCATCGTCGGCTTTCCCCAGGGCTACAACACCCTCGTCGGGGAGAAGGGCGTCACGCTGAGCGGCGGTCAGAAGCAGCGGCTGACCATCGCCCGGACGCTGCTGAAGGATCCGCGCCTGCTGATCCTGGATGATTCTATGTCCTCGGTGGATACCGAGACCGAGGCCGAAATCCGCCTGGCGTTGCACGGCTTAATGCAGGATCGCACCACCTTCATCATCGCCCACCGGATCCAGTCGGTGGTCCATGCCGATCTGATCCTTGTGCTGGAAAGAGGCAGTCTGATCCAAATGGGCACGCATCTGGAGCTGCTGCAGCAAGCCGACGGCGTCTATCGCCGCATCGCGGACATTCAATCGCGGATTGACGCGGAACTGGAACAGACAATCGCCGCTGCGTGACCGGATTCCGTACGACGCCGGACAGGGGATTCCGGCCGGCCGCATGCGTGGGAGC
>DATIPW010000205.1:0-3815 GCA_035471605.1 Anaerolineales bacterium
AATCCCATCGCCCTTGGATCCACGATGCGTCTGTCAGCAACGGGGCCGAAAAGCAATCGGTTCGAGACCCGGCCCCCGTTGCACTCCACCTTGACGGCCGGAATCTATCGGCAAAAGACGGCGAAACCGGCCATGTTCGGCGTCAACAGGCGGTCCTTGTGGCATGGCAGCCGTATCAGTTCGCACAAAAATGCACTGTGAGGTGATTGATGGTGACTTCGAAGTCTGACCACGACGCCATGGTGGAAAACCTGTGGCGGACGTATCTCACCACCGGCGAATTTGAGAAAGAGCGCCGGCAGCGGCAGTTCTTCCGATTTCTGCCCGGCAATCCGCGTTGCAAGAACTGCTACGCGCCGTTTGCCGGCGCCGGCGGTGGCGTGGTCAAACTCGTCTATGGAAAACGCCCGTCAAGTCTCAATCCACTGCTCTGCAACGTGTGCGAGCAGTTCGCCGGTCAGTATCAAGGCGGAGCAGAGATCGAGTTGTCACTTCTCTTTGCGGACGTGCGAGGCTCAACCAATCTGGCCGAGGCCATGCGGCCGCGGGACTACAGCAAGCTCATAAACCGCTTCTACGTCGCGTCCACCGACGTCATGGTGCACACAGATGCAATGATCGACAAGATCACTGGCGATCAGGTGGCGGCCATGTATGTGCCCGGTTTTGCCGGGCCGGCGCATGCGCGCCGCGCGCTGGAGGCCGCCAGGCAGATCATGCGTGTCACCGGGCACGGCAGTGCCGAAGGGCCCTGGATTCCGCTGGGGGCGGGCGTGCATACAGGTGTCGCCTTTGTCGGGTCCGTTGGCTCCGAGCGGGGTACATCCGACATCACGGTCCTGGGGGACGCGGCCAATACAGCTGCGCGTCTGGCGTCCAGTGCGCGCCAGGGCGAGATACTGATTAGTGACGCGGCTTACCAGGCCGCAGCCTTGGATCTTGGCGAACTTGAAGAGCGCCGACTCGAGCTCAAGGGCAAGAGCGAGCGGGTGCTGGTGCACGTGCTGGCCGGCTCGTTCTGAAGGCGTTCACAGTCGCCTCCGCTCCCGCATACTTCGGGTTCGTCCGGTCGCACATCCGCAGCTTCACTTGCCGCTGAGACCGGCGTCGTGCTTGTCTGCGGCCTGACAACCCCTGCGTAGGCTTTCCACTGCCCCCATGGGTTCGGGCGCAAACCGGAGCACCAGTGCAATCGAAGCTGCCGCCCCAGCGCCGCGCGCGGGAAGATATGCCGCCGCTGCTGCCGGACGATCAGATCTTCCTGGATCTCGGACGGGGCTTCCGTCCCCAAGGTTGGCTCATCCATCGCTTTTCTTGCGCCTGCACCCCTCTTCAGTTGCCGGTTGGTCGAGATCACTGGGCGACCCGGCGAATTATAGGACAGTTCCTTGGCAGAGGCGCCGCCGAGCCCTTGCCTTCAGCCCCTCGCCGGTTGCCTTCCGCATGCAGTCGGCGGGCCTGCCGGCAAGGTCCGTCTCAGCTCTTGGACGGGCTGCAAGCCAGAGGCTCTTCATGACAAATGGCACCTGACACGGGCCAGAAAAGTGGGTATCTTGTCGCTGACCTGGGACCGGTGGTGCCTATGGGTTCGAGGAGACGCAAGGGCTTTTCAGGCGGCTGGCGCGCAAGTTGACCTCCAGGCGGAGCGTCCGATGACAAAAAATGGTTCATTGTTTGGAACAATGCGCATGCCGTTCTTGATCCTGACGCCGGCATGCGTGGCCGTCGGTGTGGGCACGGCCTACCGGCAGACCCACGCGCTGAACGGGTTCCACGTCTTGCTGGTGCTCCTCGGCGCTCTGGCGAGTCACGTTTGTGTCAACGTGCTCAACGAGTACTTTGACTGGAAGAGCGGACTGGATGCGCGGACCACCCCCACGCCCTTCAGCGGTGGCAGCGGCACGCTGCCGGAGAACCCTGCCATGCAGAGAAGCGTGCTGCTCCTCGGGATGGGTGCCTTGGCGGCTACGGCGCTGATCGGGATGTACTTCGTCTGGCTGCGCGGCTGGCCCTTGTTGCCGCTTGGTATCGCCGGGTTGCTGCTGCTGGTGACCTACACCGTCTGGTTGGTCTACGATCCCGTCCTGTGTTTGATCGCGCCCGGTTTGGGCTTCGGGGTTCTCATGGTCATGGGGACGCACTATTGTCTCACTGGTACGTATGGCTGGGGCCCCTTCGTGGCGTCGCTCGTCCCGACCTTCCTGGTGAGTGCTCTTCTTCTGCTCAACCAGTTTCCTGATGTGGAGGCCGATCGCAGTGTGGGCCGCCGGCACTTTCCCATCACCATCGGGCGGCGCGCCAGCGCCATTGTGTATGGCATCCTTCTTCTTCTGACGTATCTTTCCGTCTTCACGGGCCTCGCCCTGGATCTGCTGCCGCCCTGGAGCCTGCTGGCCCTCATCACCAGTGTTCCTGCCTGGCTGGCATACCGCGGGGCATACCGCAACGCTGACAATGTTCCTGCTCTGATCCCCTCGATGGGCCTGAACGTTCTTGTCAACATCACGGCGCCCATTCTCCTTGCTCTCGGACTGTTGATCAGCTAGACCCCAACGGCTCCGGCACCGCGCCTCACGCTTGCACGGCCGCCTTATATGCAAGAGCCGGAAATGGCGGCACGCACCGCTGTTTCCGGCTCTTGACTCTTGTGCCGCCTCGCCCTTCGCATTCCATGGCGAGGGGCTGGCGTGCCGTCCCTAACTTGCCGCCGGCTGCCGATACAGCCTCAGCACTTCCCAGCCCGCCAACCTGTGATTCGCCTCGTCATACACCCGCCATTTCAGACACTGCAGACTGGAAAGCAGCGTCAGCGGCCGGATGTGGAAGATGGGATTCTCACGGTATGCCCGGGCCAGGTTGTAGCTCGGGATCTTGGCGCCCAGGTGATGGATGTGGTGGAAGCCGATGTTGCCGCTGAACCACTGCAGCACGGCCGGCAGCTTGTAGAACGAACTGCCCTGCAGGCTGGCTTTGAAGTAATTCCACTGCGCATGGCGTTCCCAGTACACGCCCTGGAATTGGTGCTGCACGTAGAACAGCCAGATGCCCGCCACGCTGGCGATGTACATGATCAGCAACTGGACGATCAGGTACGTCCGCCAGCCGAAGCTCAGCCCCATCGCCGTCACGATCGCCGCCAGCGCCAGATTGGTCCACCACACGCTGGCAATCTCGCGCCTGCCCTTGGGCGGTGGGATGCGCTCGACCAGCAGGAACATCAACGGCGAGCCGATCAGGAACATGGCGAACGGATTGCGCATCAGCCGGTAGCCGATTCGCACGTACCACGGCGCCGCCAGGTACTCCTCCACGGTCATCGTGTACACGTCACCCACGCCGCGGCGATCCAAGTCGCCCGAGGTGGCGTGGTGGATCGCATGCGAGTGCTTCCAGCGCTGGTAGGGCGTGAAGGTCAGCAGCCCGGTCAGCATGCCCAGCCAGTCATTGGCCTTTTGCGACTTGAAGAATGATCCGTGCCCGCAGTCGTGAAAGATGATGAACGACCGCACCTGGAAACCGGCCGCTAGAATGCACAGCGGCACCGTCAGCCACAAAGAGATCTCCACGCTTCGCAGTGCCAGATAGAACAGTGCAAGGTATGGGATCAGTGTATTCGCCGTCTGCCACAGGGCTTGCCTCAGGTCCGGTTTGGCATACACCGCCACGACCTTCTTCCAATCAACGTTCCCCGCTGCAAACTCAGCCATAGGAACTCCCTTCCAACCGTATTGTACATCCATGCGGCTGCATTTCAAGTGCCAGCACCACGAGGTCCAGTACCCAGCGCGCGGAACGCGCGGAATCTGCAGGCTGAA
>DATIPW010000206.1:0-11410 GCA_035471605.1 Anaerolineales bacterium
TGGTCCGTTGGTCCCCTTTACGTGGTCGCCGTTACATTGTAGAGTCATTCCATGCTGGTGCGCTCCCCCGGCCGGGCACGTCGCATCAAAGAAAGCCTTGCTTCCGCCTGGCTTGCCTTGGTGATCCTGGCAGCCTCGTCCGCCGGCTGCGCCTCTCCACCTTCACCCACGCCCACGGGCGTGCCAGCTTCTGCCATCCCAACCGGGACCGCTGCTCAGGCGTTGCCGTCGCACACACCGCCTGCACCCCCTTTGGCTCAAGCACCAGGGCCGCTGCTGTCTGAAACACCGGAGCAGCCCGTGAGGCTGGAGATCTACTCGCCTTGGTCTCCGGGAAGTGTGGACGATCACTACCTGCGGGAGTTGATCAGCCAGTTCAGGGCCGATCACGGCTACGTCGCCAACATTCGGGTCACCCACAGCCTGAGGGCCGCCCAGATCGGCCTCACCGGCGGCGATCCTCCGGACGCGCTGTACGCAAACCCCGGGCGCGAGCTCTACACGCGATGGGTGGTGGCCGGCCAGATGGAATCGCTGGATGACGTCTATGACCACTACGGCCTGAGGCAGGCCTTGCCGTCAGGCCTGATTGACCTGGTCTCCTTTGACGATCAGGTTTGGAGCATGCCGCTGAGCGTTTCCCGCTCGAACGTGCTCTGGTACAACCGGCAGGTCTTCGCGGCCAATGCCATTCAGCCGGCGGACCTTCAGACTTTTGAGGGCTGGGAGGCGGCCGCCATGAAGCTGCAAGCCGCCGGGATTACGCCGCTGGCCTTCGGCAGCACCGAGCCCTGGGTGATCTGGCAGCTGTTCGAAAGCATCCTGGTCGGAACCGCCGGGCCGGAGAAGTACCTCGGTTTGTGGAACGGGACCACTGACTGGAGGGGTCCGGAGGTCAGGCTGGCGCTGCAGAATCTGCAGATGATGCTGCGCTACGCCAACCCCGATCACAGCCGCACCGAGTGGAGCCAGGCCTATCGGCGGGTCGTCGATGGGCAGGCCGCCATGTTCCTCATGGGGGATTGGATGGTCCGCGAGTTCTCGAACAGCGGCTTCGGCAGCTACGGGCACACGACTCCACCCGGCACCGCCGGCACCTTTGTGGTCTGGCTGGATGCGTTCAGCCAGCCCTCGGGGACATCACACCCGCAGGTCGCCAAGGAGTTCCTGGCGTTCCTGGGTTCGAAGCCAGCGCAGGAATTCTTCAACCGCAGTCGAGGCTCGGGAAGCCTGTGCCCGCGCCTGGATTGTGACTACTCGGGATTCGGCATCCACAGCCGCACCTCCCTGGCTGACTACGAGACCGACCGCCTGGTGCCCTCCTTGGCGCGCGCCATGGCCTCTTCAGAGGACTGGACCGCCGACTTTGCCAGCGCCCTGCAGAACTTCCTGCGGGAGCGCAATATCGCCTTGGCCCAATCCGAACTTGATTCGGCCTGCCGGGCCGCTAAGATCTGTCAGTAGGCCGCGCTCCCCACACGGGGCGGGCGCCGTTGCCGCGTTTCTTGCGCGTGCTGCGGTGCGACCGGCAAGCGCCCTCCTGGCGGGTTCCTGCCCCTTGTGCGTCCACGACTGGTCGCGTGACGCATAAATACTTCAGCCAGATCCCTGACCCACGCAATCCTGTGGTGGTCGGGCCACCGCATTTTCAGGGTATTCGGTGGCGGCTGCGTCAGGCTGCGGTAGGCTGGCCTCATGTTGATGCGCGAGGCTCTGGGTAAAGTGGTCACCGTGCGCGTGCAACCGGCCATCGCTGCGGAGCCGGTGGGCACACTGGCCCCGCTGGCCACCGTCACGGCAATCAAGATCGTCGAGGACCTCGACCACCCCGCCGACCGCGAGTACCAGTGGCTGCAGCTCGAAGACGCGACCTTCGCCAACTACGCCTATCCTCCCGCGGGCATCCGCTTTGAGTGGCTGGACGCGCCGCAGGGACCGTCCTTCCCCTTCGACCTCTACCGCGTGAAGTGGGATTTCGAAGCCTTTCCCTACGGCTTCGCCCCGCGGCCGGCCGCCGTCCAGCGCCTCGAACCCTATGATCACACCCTGATGGATGAGACCATCCAGAACCTGTGGTTTGACCAGATCAAGATCGAGGGGCAGGGACTCTCGCAAGACGATTTGCTGCACGCCTGGCGCTGGCTGACGGGCTCGAAGCGCTTCCTGGCCAACGGCCAGGGTACGGATGTCCGTTGCGACTACATTTCCGGGGAACGACTGGATGAGCCGCTGCCGGGCATCTTTCCGTTGGCCTCTGCCGGCAATGTCCTGCGCGGCACCCCCGACGACGATCGGGTTGACCATCTGCGCGTCGACACGCTGCACCCTGGCATGACCTACCCCTCGGACCTGAGCCACGCCAAACACCCGTGGTGGATCCACTACGGGACATCGAGCACCGGACGCCGTCTGGCGGACGGCACATACCTGTGCAACCCGCTCTCGACGCGATTCTGGGAGGGGCGCCACGCTCCGTACCCGCTCTTCTCGTCAGCACCGGTGCGCATCGAGATGCGCTTTCTGCAGCGGATACCTGCCGGCACGCCGCTTCCCAGTCCCTACAATCCCCCGCGCGATTTCAGTCTCTAGGCGCACACATCCCAACGCTTCGCAGCATATCCGGCGGCCGCCCGGCGCCCTGGTGATCCGGCGTGCTGCTGCGGTCGGGCTATTTCGCGGCAGCCATTTGGAAGTCAAATCCCACACCTGAGGCAAGCGCGCTCCGGCTGAGCCTGTTCCCGTTGAGGTCTGGCGCGCTGGCCGAATGTTGCCACGCGTGATTCTTGATCAGAGCGCGCGTTGGCGCGGACGCATGTCCGCGCAGGTACGCGGGGGGCAGCCAGCCCGCTGGCCCCGTGTTGATTCTGAATCTTAAAATCAGTATGATGTGTATGTCAGCGTTGTCGTCATCGATGACAGAACCCACCCGAAATATGCGATTAGCGAGACGGATATCTGGGGGCAAGCGTCGTCGCGCGCCCGCGCCGCGCACCAGACGTGAACATCGCTATGTGACGCTGCAGGACGTGGCGCAGCGCGCCGGTGTCTCTGCCAAGACCGTTTCCCGGGTGGTCAACCAGCAGGGGGAGGTCAGTGATCTCACCCGCAGGCGCATCCAGAAGGCCATCAAGGAACTGCGCTATCGGCCGAACGTCCTGGCCCGGGCGCTGATCCACAGCCGCAGCAACACCCTGGCCGCGGTTGCCTGGGGCATCGATTACTTTGGGCCCTCCCGCACGGTGATCGGCATTGAACAGCAGGCTGAGGAATTGGGGTATTCGCTCTTCTTGTGCCTGGTCAGGGAAGCGCAGCATCATGATCATCAACGCCTCCTGGATACACTGCTCTCGCGCCGCGTCGACGGCATCATCTGGGCGGTTCCGCAGGTGGGGGACAATCACCGCTGGCTGAGTCAGAGCCGCATGCGGCAGCTGCCTCCGATGGTGTTCCTGAGCATGGCCCCGCTCCCGGGCTTCACCGTGGTGCAGGTCGACAACCGTGCCGGCGCGCAGCAGGCGGTGCAGCACCTGGTGGCGCGCGGGCGCCGCCGCATTGGCATCCTGGCCGGGCCGCTCCTGTGGTGGGAGGCCCGGGAACGCGTGGAGGGTTGGAGAACGGCTCTCGAGCTGGCGGACCTGGAAGCCTCGGACCGGCTGAAGGTGGAATGCCCATGGACGGCAGCCGGCGGCCAGAACGCCATGCAGGAACTTCTGCAGCGCGTGCCGGAGGTCGATGGCGTTTTCGCCGCCAGCGACCAGATCGGCCTGGGTGCCCTGCAAACTCTCTCGGCCGCAGGACGGCGCGTGCCTGAAGATGTGGCGCTGGTCGGTTTCGACGACATCCCGGAGGCGCCGTACTTCCGCCCGCCTCTCAGCAGCGTTCACCAGAAGTTGACCGAGGTCGGCCGCAGCGCAGTGCGCCAGTTGCACGCGCTCATTCAGCCCGGCGCCGGACGCCGGCCGCCCGCCACGGGTGGCCTCACAGTCGTCGCGCCGCAGCTTGTGGTGCGGGCCAGCTCCCTATGATCGCGCCCGCTCCACTCCATCAGCTCTTGATGCGACGCGCTACTCAACGATCGACTGGCCGATCACGATCGCAAAAAGGAGGTGCGAAGGGGAGGCTGTTGTTGTCCAGTCCAAATGCGAAGTAGATTGGCGTTCAGTTCATAAGGAGAAGAACATGAGCAAGAAGCTGTGGTTTAGCCTGCTGGCCGTGCTGGTTGCGGCCGCAATGGCCCTGTCAGCTTGTGCGCCCGCTCCGGCCCCCGAAGCGCCTGCTCCTGCGCCGGCGGAACCCGAGGTGATCGTGGTGACTGCCACGCCGGAGCCAATGGCGAAGAAGCTTGAGATCTTCCATTGGTGGACCGCTCCCGGCGAGCGCGAGGCCGCAGATGCGATGTTCGCGGCCATGAAGGCGGCCTATCCGGATGTGGAGATCGTCGAGAATCCCGTCCCGGGCGGCGGTGGCACCGAGCATCGCGTGGTGCTGAAGGCCCGCATTACCGCGGGCATCCCGCCAGACACGTTCCAGACGCTTGGCGGCGCGGAACTGAAGGACTACGTGGATAGCGGCGTCCTGGCGCCCCTGGATGACTGGTATGCCTCCAGCGGCTACGGCGACGTGATCCCTGCACCGCTGCTCAAGGCAGTCAGCATCGACGGCCATCCCTATTCGGTTCCCCTGAACATGCACCTGGAGAACATCCTGTACTACAACCAGAAGCTGTTCGACGAGCTGGGCCTGACCGCGCCGGCCGGGTACGATGACTTCATCGCCGCTTGCGACGCCATCAAGGCCGCCAAGCCCGATATGGCCTGCCTGGCCGTTGGCTCCAAGGACAACTGGTCCGATGTGTTCGTCCTTGACACCATCATGCTGGAACTGGGCGGCCCGCAGTACTACGTCGACTTCTTCAAGGGTAATATCGACGTCGCCAACGATCCGATCTTCGCCGAATCGCTGCAAAAGTTCGCCGCGCTGCAGGCCTACTCCAACATGGATACCCACTCCTCCGAGACCTGGGATCAGGCCGTGGCGGAGGTCTACAACGGCGATGCAGCCATGACCATCATGGGAACTTGGGCCATCGGCGCCTTCACCAAGGGCGGCAACTGGCAGCCCGGCGTGGACTTTGGCGCCGTGAACTATCCGACCAAGCCCGAGCGCATCCTGCTCTTCCATCCGGATACCTACGGCTGCACGGTCGGCGCTCCGGACATGCAGGAATGCCAGGACTGGCTGAATGTGGTGGCCTCGCCTGAGCTGCAGATCCCGACCGACGTCACCCAGGGCGGCATGTTCGCCCGCACGGACATCGATCCGACCGAGTTCCCGGATCCCATCCGCCAGGAGATGCAGGACTACGTGAGCAAGAACCCGGACAAGCTGATCATGGACCAGCACGGGACGATCCTGCCGAATCCGGCGCAGGTGCAGTACCGGGTCATCATCTCCACGTTCTTCGCCTCAGCCAGCCCGGATGTGGCTGGGACCATCGCCGAGACGGCCGACATGATGACCACCTTCAATGTGCAGGAGGGCGCGGCCTGGTATCAGTGGCCGTAACCCCTGCGTGCCCCGTCCTGCAGGCGCGCTCCGTCTGATCGCCTGCAGGACGCTCGGCCAGTATAATGACGCGGGGGATGTCTCCTCCAGAGGTGCATCCCCCGCACCTCACGCCTTCCATTCATCTCACAACTCAGCAAGGGCAAGGTAAATGGGCCCGATAGCCGAAGTCGCAACGCCGACGCGTCGCAGAAGGCGCACCACGCTGGGGGAGTTCCTGGTTTTCACGGCGCCGATCCTGGTCTTTCTCGGGATCCTCTACGGCACCGTCCTCTGGAACTTCTATGTCTCGACCACCAACTGGGTGAGCACGGCTCCTGACTATACGTTTTCCGGTTTCAAGTGGTACTCGTATCTCTTTCGCCAGGGCCGCTTCTGGGTCGACGTGCAGAACAACCTGAAGTGGCTGATTCTGGGCGTGCTGCCCACGGCCACGGCAGCCATCTTCCTGGCCTACCTGCTGGAGATGGCTCCCTTCCCGGGTGTGGAGGGCTACATCCGCACCCTGATTCTGTACCCGGTGGCCATGTCCTTTGTGGTGACGGGGACGATCTGGTCGTGGATGTACCTGCCCGACAAGGGGGTCTTCAACACCATCATCCGATCCGTGGGGCTGCAGTCGCCGTTCACGTTCACCAACGACCCGCAGACGGCGACCTACTGGCTGATCTTGATCTTCATCTGGCAGTACCTGGGCTTCTCGGTCATCATTGTTCAATCATCCTTCCGCACCACGGAACTGCAGGAGATGATCGAAGCCGCCACGGTCGACGGGGCCTCGCGGCTGCGCATTCTGTGGGCGGTCATCATCCCCAATATCCGCTCGGGGCTGATGGTCCTGGTGTCCTTGTTGCTGATCAGCTCGCTCAAGGTCTTTGACATCGTCTGGATCGTGACCCGCAACGGGCCGGGCATCGCCACCGATGTGCTGGCCACCAACATGATCGTCACCGCCTACGATCAGCGCCTGTTCTCGGCCGGCGCCGCCATCGGCGTGATCATCTTCCTGCTGGCCTTCATCCTGGTCATCCCCTACACCCTGTACGCGTTCAAGAAGTGGTTCGAATGAAAAGCCGCAGCGTCAGCATCAAGCTCATTGCCATCGCCACGC
The DNA here is from genome assembly GCA_035471605.1 of Anaerolineales bacterium. Lineage (GTDB taxonomy): Bacteria > Chloroflexota > Anaerolineae > Anaerolineales > Villigracilaceae > Fen-1038. Next base: position 6,677 of record DATIPW010000206.1, read on the forward strand.
TGCTGGTCCTCACGTGCGCCTACGTGCTCCCGATCTACATCATGATCGTGAATTCGCTGAAGACGCTGCCCGAGGTGACGCGCATGACCTACCTGGCGCTGCCCTCGGTGCCGCAGTGGCAGAACTACGCCTCGGCGCTGGTCGGCAGCCGCGACTTCCTGATTCCCATGGCCAGGCCCATCCTGAATTCGACCATCATTACGGTCTCGGTCACCTTGCTGGCATGTTTCTTTGGAGGGCTGGGCGGCTACTATCTCAGCCGCACGGTGACGCCCTTCACACGCTTCCTGTTCATCCTGGTCGGGATCGCCCTGTACATGCCATACCAGGCCATCATCATCCCGCTCACCACCATCACCGCCCGCACCGGCCTGATCAACTCGCATCTCGGATTGATCCTGTGCTACATGATCATCAACATTCCGCTGGCGTCCGTTCTGTTGGGCACGTTCTTCCTGGGGCTGCCGCGTGAGCTGGAGGAAGCCGCCGAGGTCGACGGTGCCTCCAAGATCCAGACCTTCTTCAACATTGTGCTGCCCATCTCTTTGCCGGCGTATGCCTCGGTGGCCATCATCATCTTCACGCAGGTGTGGAACGAGTTCTTCATCGGCCTGACGCTGGTCACGCCCCGCACCCAGACCGCCCAGGTGGCGATGGCCATGACCCAGGGCAGCACCATCTCGCCGTACAACCTGCAGATGGCCGCCTCGCTGCTGACCGTGGCAGTACCCCTGCTGGGCTTCATCTTCTTCGGCCGCTACTTCGTGCGGGGCGTGCTGGCCGGCGCGCTCAAGGGATAGCCGCCCGCGCCCGCCTCTGGGCGGAACTTCTCGGACTGGTTGGACCAGCGGTATTCCGATACTCGTTATTGACTTCGACCCCCATACGAAGTACCATTGCAGTTGGACGGTGCTGGTTGCCGCCAGTCGCCGCTCCGGGGGAAGGAGAGACGCGGCCCCGATGCCCAAGCTTTCCTTCCCCGGCCAACCTGGGATTTGCAGCAGCCGCCCGGCGCAGCCGTCGGCGTTTTGCCCTGCAAGCCTTGGATGGATCGCGGCACGCCGGGTCAGAATCATCGATCCTGACCTGGGGCGCTCGGAAAGAACCCTGCGAACATTGCTGTGCTGAGTCCTGCGGCAATCCTTCGGGGTCTGCGCCGTCGGCCGCGCCTGCAAATGAGACAGGATATGGAATCTGCGCATAAGGAGGTGATGCCGGACACGAATCCAGAACAGTTCCCTCTCTCAGTTCGTGACACGTGGTATTCCAAGGAGAAGAAAATGACTAAGAAGTTGTGGTTTAGTATCCTGGCGGTGACCATGACAGCCGCAATGGTGCTCTCGGCATGTGCGCCGGCTCCGGCGCCCGAGCCCGAGGCGCCCGCCGCTGAAGCGCCGGCCGCTGAGGCGCCGGCTGCTGAGGCGCCGGCTGCTGAAGCTCCGGCCGCCGACGACCAGGTGGAAATATTCTCATGGTGGGTGGGCGGTGGCGAGGCCGCCGGCCTGGCTGCCATGCAGAAGGTTTTTGAGGCCGAGTATCCCGACATCCAGTTTGTGAATGCAGCGGTTGCCGGCGGCGCCGGCACCAATGCTCGCGCCGTGCTTGCGACGCGGCTCTCGGCCGGTGATCCGCCCGATTCCTGGCAGGCGCATGCCGGTCAGGAGATCATCGGCACCTACGTGGCAGCCAACCAGGTTGCTCCGCTGGACGATTTCTTTGCCTCGTCCGGGTTCGGAAGCGTTCTGCCTGCAACGCTGCTGCCCCTGATCTCACAGGATGGGCAGCCCTACAGCGTGCCGGTGAACATCCACCGCTCGAACGTCATGTGGTACAACCCGGCCGTGCTTGAGGCGGCTGGCGTGGCGGCAGTTCCGACCACCATGGATGAGTTCTTTGCCGCCTGCGACGCGATCGTGGCCAGCGGCAAGATCTGCCTGGCCCTCGGCCCGCAGTGGACCGTCATGCACCTGATGGAAAACATCATGGTCGGCTCCCTGGGCGCAGAGAAGTGGGGCGCCCTGTGGAATGCCGGTGCGGATTGGTCCAGCGCCGATGTGACCGCCGCCCTGGGCAACTTCGCCAAGGCCATCTCCTATGCCAACTCGGACTTCATCAGCATGACCGACTGGCAGCCGGCCACCAAGCTCGTGACGGACGGCGAAGCCGCCTTCAATATCATGGGTGACTGGGCTGATGGCTACCTGGAGAACGCCCCGCCCGACGGCCTGGGCTTGACGGCGCACGAGGGATTTGACTGGGCGCCGGCCCCCGGCACCGGCGGCATCTTCGTCTTCCTGTCGGACAGCTTTGTGCTGCCCGCCGGCGCGAAGCGCCCCGATGCCACCAATGCCTGGCTGACCGTTGCGGCCTCCAAGGCTGGACAGGAAGCCTTCAATCCGGTCAAGGGCTCGATCTGTGCACGGACGGACTGCGACCTGACCCTGTTCAATGAGTACCTGCAGTCGGCCGCACAGGATTGGAGCACGGATGTTGTCGCTGGAAGCCTCACCCATGGCGTCGTCGCCAATGATGCCTGGAAGGCCAAGATCGATACCGCCCTGGGCTTGTTCCTGGCCGATCCGACCAAGCTGGCCGAGTTCCAGACCGCGCTCGTGGACGCCTGCGCGTCCGACGGCGTCTGCAAGTAGTTCTGGCACTCTCATATAGATGTGGAAGGTGGGCGGCTGTCGAAGCCGCCCACCTTTCTTAGTCCTGCAAGTGGTTGGGCCGGCTGAGGCGGCGCGGGCGCGGCAACAGGCGCCCGGCTTGACACCTCGGTAGGCCCCCACTAAGATTGCCGGCACGGCGGCGCATCCGCCGCCCGGGGAAGGCGAGGTCCCATGTTGCGAGCAATGGAGTTCCGCGGCCGCCAGTTTGCCGTCGCGCTCGTTCTGCTGGCGGTCGGCGCAGCCGGCCTGCTGGCCATGCAGAGCCGGGAACTGCTCATTGGCAAGTCCGACCTGACCTCGCTGGCGCTGCTGGTGGGCGGCCTGGTGTTCTACGCCGGGATCCTGACCATCGTTGCCATGTTTCGCAACGAGACCGTGCTCTCCGTGGCCCTGTTGCTCCCCTCCGTGGTGGCCGTCGCCATCTTTGTCTACGGTTTCATCGCCTGGTCCGTCCGGGTCTCCTTCAGTCGCTGGACCGGCCTGATCCCGGACTTCACCTGGGTGGGATTCCAGCAGTACGCCGAACTCATGCAGGGAGATCTGCGTTTTGCCATCGATGTGCGCAACACCGCGGTCTTCACCGTCGGCTTCATCGCCGGCTGCCTCCTGATCGGCCTGGCTCTCGCCATCCTGCTGGATCAGCGATTGAAGGGTGAAGCCATCTTCCGCGGCATCTTCCTGTTCCCCATGTCCATCTCCTTCATTGCCTCCGGGGTGGTGTGGGCCTGGCTGATGAGCCCGGCCACCGGGGATCGCACGACCGGCATCAACTTGATCTTCAAGTTGCTGCACCTGGATTTTCTGATCAGCCTCTGGCATTCCACGCCCCCGCCCTGGGGGATGGCCTATGCCGTCATCCCGGCCGTGTGGCAGCTCTCCGGCTTCACCATGGCGCTCTACCTGGGAGGCCTGCGCAGCATCCCTGAAGAGATGCGGGAGGCGGCGCGGGTGGATGGCGCCAGCGAGTTGCAGATCTACCGCCACATCATCATGCCCATGCTGCAGCCCGTTACGCTGAGCGCGGTCATCATCCTGGGACACATGTCGTTGAAGATATTCGACCTCATTGTCGCGCTCGGGCGCAAGGATCTGCGCCTGGATGTCCCCGGAATCTACATGTGGACCACCACGTTTGACGGCACCAAGTACGCACAGGGTGCCGCCATCGGGGTGCTGATGCTGATCAGCGTGGCAATTCTCGTGGTGCCGTATCTGGTGTACAACCTGCGAACGGAGACCGAAACATGACGCGGCGCACGGTGCTGTACGGCTTCTTCTACGTCATCCTGATCGCGTTTGCGGTCCTGTACCTGATGCCGGTCTACATGATGCTGCTGACCGGCTTCAAACCGATCACCGAGGTCGACTTGAAGACCATGTGGAACCTCCCCACGCAGGGCCTGCGGCTCGATAACTTCATTGCCGGCTTCAAGCAGCTGGCGCCGAACCTCCGGAACAGCTTCGCCATGGTGGTGCCGGCGGCGATTCTTTCCTCCTTGCTCGGATCCCTGAACGGATACCTGCTGGCCAAGTGGAAGTTCCGCGGTTCCAACCTGATCTTCAGCCTGGTCCTGTTCGGCATGTTCATTCCGTACCAGAGCATCCTGATCCCGCTGGTCAAGTTCATGCAGGCCATCGGTTTGTACGGGGACCTGCCCGGCCTGGTGCTGGTGCACATTATTTATGGGATTCCGATCACGACCCTGATCTTCCGCAACTACTACGCTGGCATTGGCACGGAGATTCTTGAAGCCGCCAAGATCGACGGGGCCAGCCTTCTGGGGCTCTACCGGCATATCATCTTTCCGCTTTCAGCGCCCAGCTTTGCCGTGGTCATCATCTGGCAGTTCACCCAGGCGTGGAACGAATTCCTGTTTGCGGTGATCCTGACCAACCAATCCCATTGGCCGGTGACGGTGGCGCTGAACAACCTGGCCGGCAGCCAGCTCGTGCAGTGGAACGTGCTCATGGCGGCCACGCTACTGGCTGCGCTGCCGACACTGCTGGTCTACATCTTCCTCGGGCGGTTCTTCCTTCGGGGACTCATGGCCGGCGCCCTCAAGGG
>DATIPW010000207.1:0-6352 GCA_035471605.1 Anaerolineales bacterium
GGAGCCTGACCCTGTACTACTACTCGGACGAGGAGCTCGATGCGCTCCTCGAGCGATTGCTGTAGGCGGGCCCCTTCGCCATACCCGGCTTCACACCGGGTTGTCCTCCGTGAAGATATTCCATAACGCTCGCATCCATACCCTTGACCGCAACCACCCGCGGGCATCAGTCATCGCCATTGATCATGGCGAGATTGTTGCGGTCGGCGGAGAAGAGATCCTAGGTGGCTTGCACCTCGGCGACCGGCAGGACATGCGCGGGCAGGCCATCCTCCCCGGCCTTGCCGATTCGCATCTGCACCTGAAGGCCTACGCCCTCTCGCTGCAGAAGATCGATTGCGAGACAGCCACACTTGAGGAGTGCCTGCGTCGCGTCGCGCAGCGCGCGGCGCAGACCCCGCCCGGGGAGTGGATCCTGGGTCATGGGTGGAATCAAAACACGTGGGGCAATTGGCCCTCGGCAGCCGATCTCGACCGGGTTGCCCCCTCGCATCCGGTATTTCTGACGGCCAAGTCGCTGCACGCCGCCTGGGCCAACAGCGCCGCGCTCAAGGCGGCTCGGATCGACGAGCAGTCGCCAGACCCCCAGGAAGGCAAGATCCAGCGCGATCCACGCGGGTTTCCGACAGGAATCCTCCTCGAGGCAGCCGCTGAGCCGCTGAGTCGCCTGGTTCCCGAACCTTCCCCGCAGGCGCTGGCGGAGGCCATCGAGCACGCCCAGCAGGTGCTCTGGTCCTACGGCCTCACGGCTGTTCACGATTTTGATCGGCGGGACAGTTTCGTGGCCCTGCAGACACTTCACGCACAGGGGCGTCTGCGACTGCGCGTTACGAAGAGCATTCCGGTGGATCTGCTGGAGCAGGCCTTTGACCTCGGGCTTGGCACGGGTTTCGGTGATGAATGGCTGCGCATCGGTTCAGTGAAGGTCTTCATGGATGGTGCGCTCGGCCCGCGCACCGCGTCCATGTTTCAGCCCTACGAGGGTGAGCCGGGGAACCGGGGCATCTTGAATCACGATGCAGAGCATTTGCTGGAACTGGGCCGTCGTGCCGCCGACGCTGGGCTTGGCTTGGCGGTGCATGCGATCGGTGATCGCGCCAACCATGAGGCGCTGGAAGCGCTGGAGCATTTGCGGCGATATGAAGCCGAGAGGGGTTTGCCTCGCCTCAGGCACCGCATCGAGCACGTCCAGCTGCTGCACCCCCAGGATGCTGTGCGGCTGGCGCAGCTGGATGTCATCGCCTCCATGCAGCCGCTGCATGCCACGTCCGACATGCACATGGCCCGTCGCTACTGGGGTGCGCGCACCACCCTTGCCTACGCGTGGAAAACGCAGCTCGAGGCCGGCGCGCGGCTCGCATTTGGGTCAGATGCGCCTGTGGAATCCCCTAATCCCTTCCTGGGAGTTCATGCGGCAGTCACGCGCCGGCGCGCAGACGGCGATCCTGGCCCCGGGGGCTGGATTCCCGATCAACGCCTGGACCTGCAGCAGGCCATCGAAGGATTCACGACCGGCGCGGCCTATGCCGCCAATTCGGAAAGCCGCCAGGGCAGGCTGGCTCCGGGGTACCTTGCGGATCTGATCGTTCTGGAAGAAGATCCGTTTTCATTGGACTCCCATGACCTGAGGCTGCTTCGTCCTGCTGCCACGATGGTTGGCGGCGAGTGGGTATTTCAGGCATAGCAGCTGGCTACCTCCATCCGTCGCAAGGCATTGCCGCGTGCTTTTGTGGGACGCTGGAAGAGGCCGCGCGCGGCGCGGATCGCGCCGACACGCGTAGGCAGGGGAACTTCGCTCGGCTCACCGTGGGACGAGGCCCCCGGTGACTCCGACTCGGAGCACGGGCAGCCTTGGTCGCGTATCGGCGGTGGTGACGCCTCTTTGCGAGTAAGTTTGCCGCTGCCCACGCGGGTTGCGTGGGCAGTATGCGCAGCGGATTCCCCGGGAGCCTGTTCAGAAAAAGAACGCCCGCAACCCGCATGAATGCGCGCGCCCAGGCATCTGCAGACGCTGGCGTTGCCAACCATGCAGCACAATGTGTCTGCTATAATGACGGCCGCGACACATGGGTGCTGCTCTGCAGATCGAGGTGCGTACCAAGAAGCTGGGGGTTCTGATCCGCGATGCGCGGCTCGGCGCGCGCCGCGGGCTTGATGAATGTGCCAAGGCAATGGGCATAACCCGTAGCCGGCTCAAGTCCTATGAGAGTGGGCGGCGGGCCCCTTCACTGCCGGAAATTGAGGCCCTGGCCTACTTCTTGAACGTCCCCATCGAGCACTTCTGGGGAAAGACCTCGATATCCGACCAAACCGCCCAGCCCGATGCGCTTGACCTGCCGCAGGTTGTGCAGCTCCGGCAGCGTATCATCGGCGCCCTGGTGCGCCAGGAACGGGACAACGCCCACTTGTCGATCAAGGCGCTTTCGAAGGACACCGGGATATCTGCAGCCCGCATCAAGGCCTATGAGTTGGGGGAGCGGCCGATCCCCATGCCGGAGTTGGAGGCGCTTGCGTCTTCCCTGGCCGCGCGTGTGGAGAGCTTTGCGGATGAGAGCGGGCCCATCGGCATGTGGATGATGGAACGCAGATCTGTGAAGAACTTCCTGGAACTGCCTCCCGAGCTGCAGGCCTTCGTAGGGCAGCCTGTCAATCGCCCCTTCTTGGAGCTGGCCATGAAGTTGAGCTCCATGCCGGTTGAGAAATTGCGCTCCGTGGCTGAAGGACTGCTCGACATCACCCTGTAGCCTGCCGCCAGCCGGGGCCTGTGAAGGTGCCTTCCTGCTGCACCTGCTAAACACAGCCCGATCCGCCGACTACCAGACGGCGGCCCCAACGGTATCTGGGATCACAGCAAGCTCCCGGCCGCGGGTGGGTCCGCCAGACCGGCATGTGGTGCTTCATGAATATTTGGCGAGGCCGGACGCGACCCGGAATACTGAGCAGGGCTCGTGCCTGCAACAACTATCGCGCCCGGCCCCGTGACAACCTGTGGTGGATATGCGCCTGCGGCAGCTCTGCGTTTCAGAATTGACGCCCGGAGCATCTGACATCTCCGGGCTGTATCCAGTCTGGAGTCTGTGGTTCGCGCGCCCACACGCCGGCGGCATTGCGTGAGATGAAACCGCACGTGGTTGGAGTCCCCGCCGAGCTACAGGCTGAGGTTCGGCCCGCCCGAACGGAGGACCACGGGCAGCTTTCGAACCTGATCTTGTTTGAATCGCATGCGCACAAACATCTTGACTGGACTCCGCCGCTGGATTGGCTGGGACGCGGCCCCTTCGTCGTGCTTCAGGAAGGGCACTCTCTCGCTGGTGTGCTCGCATGCCCCCCTGATCCCCCCGGGATGGCGTGGTTGCGGTTGTTCGCCTTTGGCCGACATCTGGATGGTTCGGCAGTCTGGCGGTTGCTGTGGCCGCCCGCACTCCGGGAACTTCGTTTGAAGGGAGGAGTCACCGCAGCGGCCATCGCCATCCACCGCTGGTTGGATCCGATCCTGCTTGAGAGCGGATTCAGGGTGGTTAACCATATCCTCATCCTGGAGCTGAACGCCACTGGAGTCGCGCCTCAGCCTCTTCCGGAACGGCTGTCGGTCCGGCCCATGCGTGCAGGGGACCTGCCGCGCGTGGCGGCGTTGGACATGGCGGCTTTTGATCCCCTCTGGCGCAACTCCTTCGAGGCGCTGGCGCGCGCCTTCCTGCAAGCCTCCTTTGCCTCGGTGGCGGAGGATTCTTCCGGGATCCTCGGATATCAGCTCTCCACCGGGGGCGCGTTCGGAACCCATCTGGCCCGTCTCGCCGTGCACCCGGCGGCTCGACGTCGGGGCATCGGTGCTTCCTTGGTGCAGCATCTCCTGACGCAACTCCCCGCCGGGCAGGAGCGTCGTCTGACCGTCAACACGCAGTCCGATAACACCGCCTCGCACGCCCTGTATGCCCGGCTGGGCTTTCGGCGTACCGGGGAACGCTTCCCGGTGTTTGCCTTGGAAATCGGGAGCGTGCGGGAGCTGCCGCACGATCCAGGAGGCCCCCAGTGAGGATATTGCAGTCCAGCTGGCAGGATGAGAACGGCGTGAAGCTGCATAGGCAGACTTGGGAGCCGGACTCCCGGCCAAAGGCCGTGGTGATGCTCCTGCATGGCCTCGGGGAGCACATCGTGCGCTACGCAGCCGTTGCCGCTGCCCTCGCAAGAGCCCGCTTCGTCGTCACGGGCTTCGACCTCCGAGGCCACGGGCGCTCGGGCGGGCGGCGGGGTCATACATCCAGCTACGCCGTCTTGTTGGAGGATATTGATGCCCTGCTGGCACGGGTCCGTTCCGACTATCCGCGCAGCCCCATCTTTCTCTATGGGCACAGCCTCGGCGGAGCGCTGGCCATCAACTACGTGCTGAGGCGTTCCCCGATTATCAAAGGAGTGATTGCCACGGCGCCCTGGCTCAGAGCGGTCGTGCAGGCACCGCCCTGGAAGGTCGTGGTGGCCCGGGTCGTGGAGCCGATCCTGCCGATCTATACGCAGAAGTGGAGACAGGGACCCACCGACCTCTCTCGTGATCCGGCGGTGATGAGCGCCGCCCAGCATGACCCGCTTATGCACGATTTCATAACGGCGCGCATGTACCGCGTGGCGACCGAGGCGGGCGCGTACGCGCTGGAGCACGCGGCCGAGTTCCCGCTGCCGCTGCTCTTGATGCATGGCACCGAGGACAAACTCACTTCGTGGCAGGCCAGCAGGGTGTTCGCCCAGCACGCCGGAAGAAGGTGCACGTTCCGGCTCTGGGAGGGTTGGTATCACGAATTGCACAACGAGGCGGGAAAGGCCACGATCGTGCGGACCATGGTCAATTGGATGAACCGCAGGCTGAAGCCGGCGTCGTCCTCACGGGCTTCGTCTGGACAAATACGCCGGGGCATGAGAAAATCCCGCCCACTACGCCGAGACCGTTCTTGAGGTGAATGTATGAGCAGAAAAGACCGAGAGGGAATGAGCAAACGAGAGATGTTTCGCGAGCGACGCCGCCGCACGCAGCGGCGCAATCGCCTGATCGCGATTGGCCTGATCGTGATCGGGGCGTCCTTGGTGGCACTCTTTCTGATCCTGCCGAGCCTGCGCCCGCCTGATGTGGTCACCGTGACGCCGCTTGCGCGCCCACAGGTGGAATTCAACACCGTGGGAGATCCCAGCGCTCCCGTCAAGCTGGATGAATACTCGGATTTCCAGTGCCCGTACTGCGCCCGCTTCAGCGAAGAGACGGAACAAGCCCTTCTGGATACCTATGTCAGCACCGGAAAGGTGTTCTTCACCTATTACTCCGTCGGAGAGTTCATCGGCCCAGAGTCGGCCCGCTCCGCGGAGGCGGCCTACTGCGCGGGGGACCAGGGCAAGTTCTGGGAGTACCACGACTACGTCTTGGGCAACCAGCGTGGAGAGAATGCCGGCTGGTTCAGCGCGCGGCGACTGGCTGCCTTCGCCGAAGCCCTCGGGTTGGATATCTCCCAGTTCAATTCGTGTATAGACAATGGCACGTATCGGGATAGGGTGAGTCAGGAGCTGTTCACCGCGCGTGATCTTGGGATTCTGTCGACACCCACGTTCGTGATTTCCTATGACCAGAACGGGCAGACCGTGACCGACACCATCAAAGGAGCCCAGGCCTTCTCGGTCTTCCAGGAGAGGCTGGATGCTGCGCTGGCCGCCGCTGGCGGCCAATAGATCTTGAATCAACGCAAAAGGACGGCCGTCGGCCGTCCTTTTGCGTTGCCTGCACGGGCTGCGCGCCGAACGGGCTGTGCCTACGGGCCTTCCGCTTCTCGCCGCATTAATTCCCACAGCGCCGCAACATGACGCCGCTCAGTGTTCAAGCCGGCAACGGAGACCCGCACCATCCAGCGGCCATCCAGGGTGGCGGCCGTGAGGTAAGCGCCGCCGCCGGCGTTTACGCGTTCGCACCAGTCCTGTGTGTGCTTGTCCAGGGCTTCGCCCTCGAGATCCGGGGGCTCATGACGAAGGCACACGGTTTGCAAGGTTACAGGGGCCAGCACGCGCCACCTGGGCCTCTCTTTGACCTTCGCCGCCAACCACGCCGCGTTTTCGATGTCGCGTCGCAGCCGCTTCTGCAAACCTTCGACGCCCTGCTCACGGATCAGCAGCCAGAGCTTTAGGGCACGGAAACGCCTTCCTAGCGGGATGCCCCAATCTCGCAGGTTCCGCACGCGATCGTCCGCCGCGCTCTGCAGGTAGCTTGGATTGGTGCTCATGACCCGCAGCAGGTGCTGCGGATCGCGCACGTAGTACAGCGAACAGTCGAAAGCTGCCCCCAGCCACTTGTGCGCGTTGATTACCAGAGAATCTGCCTTCT
>DATIPW010000208.1:0-12731 GCA_035471605.1 Anaerolineales bacterium
CGACCCACCTGTTCCCGTCCCTACTAGACTTCCAGCTTGCCCGCCTGATGCAGGCGCTGAAAAGGCTCCACTAGCTTCCGGATCTCGGACGGATCCAGCCAGCGGGTATTGGTGTCACTGGAGTATCGAAATCCGTCCGGAGGCCGCGTACCTTCGTAGCTGAGTGTCCGCTCCCACAGAGTCTGCGGAGGTTTGACGACGTACATACGCGCCGTTTCAACCGTGTTCCGCGCCTCGTCCTCAGAGACGAGCACCTCGTGCAGCTTCTCCCCAGGCCGGATTCCCACAAAGTCTAGGTGTGCCTCCGGCGCCATGGCGTGGGCCAGGTCGACCACTTTCATGCTGGCGATCTTGGGCACAAAGACTTCTCCTCCATGCATGGCTTCGATGCACTCGATCACAAAGCGAACTCCCTCCTCAAGGGACAGCCAGAACCGAGTCATGCGCTCATCGGTGATGGAAAGTCGCCCCGACCCGCGCTGCTTGAGAAACGCCGGGACAACCGATCCGCGACTACCCACCACATTTCCATACCGGACGCACGAATAGCGGGTCGAGGTGCCTGCTGCATAGTTGTTGCTTTGCACCGTCAGCTTCTCCGCCGCCAGCTTTGTGGCACCATACAGGTTCACAGGATTAACGGCCTTGTCAGTGCTCAGCGCCAAGACCTTCCGCACGCCCGCGTCCAGGGCGGCCTCTATCACATTGCTGGTTCCAAAGATGTTGGTCTTGACAGCCTCCATCGGATTGTATTCGCATGCCGGCACCTGCTTGAGCGCCGCGGCATGCACCACCACATCTACGCCGTGCATGGCCCGCAGCAGCCGCTCCCGATCGCGGATGTCGCCAATGAAGTAGCGCACATTCTCCTGGTCCAACCCCACCGCGCGCATCTCATGCTGCTTAAGCTCATCGCGGCTGAAAACAATCAGCTTCCTTGGTCGGAAGTCCCTGAGTATGATTTCCACAAACTTCCGGCCAAAGGAGCCGGTGCCGCCGGTCACCAGAACTACTTGATCATGCCATTCCATACCTACCTCTTTGCCCCAGCGCGCCCGCAAATCGCGCTAGCTATCTGACCATCTCTCCTGGCTACCCCCGGGTGTTGGGGGTTTCCGCAGCACGATCAAGGGGTACTGGCCGTGCTCCCCGAAGAATCGTGGAAACATCTCCTCCAGTCGGAACACAAGTCGCAACAATTGAGTCCCGCCCATCCCGGGCCGCACGAACCACTGCATAAACCGTGGGCTCAAACTTCGCCAGGCATATATCTGATAGCGAACGGATCCATGCAGCTCAGCACGCAACCGGCGGGGCGTCATCTTCTGCACGAAGGTTCCCCCAGGTGTCTCATCCGAACCCCAATTCTTCTTCTTCTTGGGAGAACGTCCCGCAAATAGCCGGCCCAGACCGATCAGCGGCTCGGCCAGTCGCATCAGCGTCGGTCGATACCAACCGTTGACGGTCACGGCGCTGTGCCCTGGCCGCAGCACGCGATGAAGTTCAAGATAGGCCCGCTTGTGCTCGTTTGAAGGCAGATGATGGATCGCATGGATAGAAACGACTCCCTCAAACGTGCCTTCACGAAACGGCAGGCTGGCAATGTCGGCAACCACGAACAGACCGTGCGCTCCGATCCTCTGCCGCGCAGCCCGCAGAGCCGTGATCGAGATATCGGCACAGACGCGATATCTATATCCCTCAGAGTATTTTAGATACTCGGGCCACTGGACGGGACCCGAACCGGCATCCAACAGATGGGCACCGGTGGAGGTGATGTGCTGATGGACGCGCAGATGACACCGGTGAATGTACTCACGTGAAACGGGCCGGAGATCTTCATAGCGCGCGTTTTGAAACAGCCCCTCGGCGTCCTGTGTCCAACCCACCGCATCATAGAAATCACGCACCTGACGCTTTAGGTGTTCCATCAACATTCCGCAGTCTTGCACTTGGAGGTGTGGTTGATCGCGCAGCAGGCCCATACTTGCTGGGTCGAGCCAGGGCCAAGGCCTCTGCCCGGCCTAGGCGCGCCCCGCGGCACCCTTACCATTGAATGCTCTCGCCGGCCAGGCACTGGAACGTCCTTCCAAATGCAGCCGCGCCCTCGCCTGAGAGCACCCGCGCAAGCGGCCACCTATCCAGATCTCTCCAGAAGTGCATCAACCGCCACGGAAAGTCAAACGGATACTCAAAGAAGAAGCGGTAGCCATAGTTCCATGCAGCGTCGACTTGCTCGCTGCTGAGACGCGCCCCCACCGGATCACGGAGGAGTTGCTCGAGCAGCTCGAAATACTCGGTCCAACTCGAGGGATCCCGAGTGAAGCCCCGGCTACCGTAGTGGCTCCGGCCTGCAACGATCACGGGCACGCCGCGCATGGCCATCTCCATGCCCACCGTGGTCGTATACACCAATCCCAGCGCGGCCAACTCGATCAGATCATAGGTGTTGATATCTTCGGTCGGGCCGATCACGTGGATGTGTGTGGGCATCGAGGGCGCCGCACGTTCAATCGCCCTCATGATGGAGGGACCCTTGACAAGGCGCTCTCCCGGATGCACTCGCACCACTAGTTGGACTTCAGGGCGATCGACGAAATATGCCACCGTCTTCTCGATCCATTCGGCCATGCTGGAGGCAAAGACGTTCCGACCCAAGGTGAGGCTGTCGCCCAAAACATTGGTCGCAAGCAGTGCCACGGGTCGATGATCCAGGCCCAGCCTGGCCCGCAGGCGCTCACCTCCCTGGCTTGGCGCATCCTGCCAAAGCCGCGTTCCCTTGCCATAGGTCGTCGCACCACGGCGTGCTTCCTCGAATGCACCGATCTTCTCCAATTGGGCAGCCTTGAGCGGAACCGCTCCCCTCGCAGCCCAAAGCGAGTCGGTATTCTGGTGCATGACAATATCGTTTTGTGCCAGCCAGATCTGCTCGCGCTGGTCATTGAACTCGTAGGTCGTAGTGGGGATGTTGAGGTGCCGCGCCGCCTGATAGAACATGCCCAACTCTGTCACAAGCCCATTGGGAATCAACACGGCGTTGGGGGGCGAACTCCGGAGGAGCTGCAGAGCTGCCCGTCCGGCGAAGCGATTGCGCGCCGTCCGCAATCGGTGCAGAGCGCTGCTCCGATCGATCTCCTCTGTTTGAAGGGAATACATCACGTCATAGTCCGCAGCGCGCTGCACCCAATCATCCAGTTCCGCTGAGAACGGCTGCGGAGGTCGCACATCTAACAGCGAAATGATGCTCACCAGGTCCTGCATCGGCGCAAGCACCCTGCGAGTGTAGCGATCCTGCCGCCGAAGATCAAACTGCCCAATCTCCTTGTCCCAGTTGCCGTAGGGGAGATAGGCAATGGCAACCTCGTATCCCATGCCCCGCAACGCCAGGCCGAGCACAGCCGCCTGCTCAATCCAGTAGTGAAGCGTGGCAAAGAGAATGATTCGTCGGCCGATCATGCTCGAGGCCGCGAAGGGCTGGACCTCCTGGACGGCGGACGGCAGCCGAACCTTCAGCTGCTCAAGGTTGTACCGAGTCCGAGGCCTGCCTGGCCGCAGCACATCATACGCCACGGCCGCCACGGGGACGTGCCCAAGGAAATCCTTCAACCGCATAGCCACAGGTGTCATGCGATCTGCTGGATGGTCCAGTCGAGCCGCGGGCGGATCGGACCGTGCCGCGGCTCGGGCCACTGAGTGCCGGGGGCCCCCGAGATATCCACATTGAAGGAGAGTGCGCCCTCGTCCATGAAGTAGCGACGCACGCCAAACGAACTTGCGTTGACGCCAAGCGAGTAGCGGCCTTCGTTCAGGAAATCCGCCGGCACGACGCAGCGACTGATATAGCGTCCGGCGCTCCGCGATCCAAAGCGCTCGTACTGCCGCGCATCGTCGACGTCGAACGCTGTGAGCACGTATTCCCCGCGCATGGTGCTCAAGTAGAGACCTACCCTGAGCCCGGTCAGCGGCGCCTCCAGCAGGTATTCCCATTCGACAGCAAAAGGCTCGGTGGAGCGGATCGTATCGACGATACGTCCCTGGAGATCCCGTATTCGCAACGCGATGGGCCTGAACGGGGCCGCGCCCACGGGAACCTCCTCGGCCTCCCAAACCCGCTCGCCGGTCTCCGCCTGCCCCGAAGCCAGATAGAAATCCACTGCCTCCTGGGTAGGAGCGCGCTTGATCAGACGCCCCTTCTTGAGCACGATGGCTTCTTGCGTCAATCGCAGGATGGCCGACATGTTGTGGCTCACAAACAAGACGGTTCGCCCCTGCTGCGCCACATCCCCCATCTTTCCCAAGCATTTCTTCTGGAACTCTGCATCCCCGACGGCCAGAACTTCATCGACCACAAGGATCTCAGGCTCAAGGTGGGCCGCCACGGCAAAAGCCAGTCGCAGGTACATCCCAGACGAGTACCGCTTGACCGGCGTATCCACGAACTGCTCCACCTCCGAAAATGCAACAATTTCATCAAACTTGCCTTGGATCTCCGCCCGTCTCATACCCAGGACGGCCCCATTCATATAGATATTTTCGCGACCCGTGAGTTCAGGATGGAAGCCGGTTCCGACCTCCAACAACGAGCCGACCCTTCCACGTACGGATACCAGGCCCTTGGTCGGTTCGGTGACCCGCGAGAGTATCTTCAACAGGGTGCTCTTCCCCGCCCCGTTGCGGCCCACAATTCCAAGCACCTTGCCTTCGTCGACGTCAAAGGAGACATCATCCAAGGCCCAAATGTAGGAGGCATGGCTGGGGCGGATCTGCCCACCGCCCACGATTGCCTTGGCCAGCCTGACGGGAGTAGTGACAACGTCGGCAAAGACATCACGCAGCAGGCCATATCGAAATCGCGTCTCAGCCGTGCCGATGCGATAGCGCTTGCTCAGGTGCTGTACACGAACCGCAAATGTCATACTAGATGGTATCAGCAAAGGTTCGTTCCATCGATCGGAAATAGAACAAACCACTGGTGAGCACCAGGACGGAAATGGTCGCGGAGACCGCCATGGTCAGGCCCGGGCCCGTGTCCGCGCCAAGCAACGCCCAGCGGAAGCCATTCACCACTCCGGCCATGGGATTCAACGAGTATATGACCTGCCACTTCTCGGAAATCACTTTCGCCGAATACGCGACCGGGGTCAGGAATAGCCAGAACTGCGTGAGAAACGGCAGGACATAGTTCACATCCCGGTACTGAACGTTCACCGCGGACAGCCACAATGCAGTTCCCAGCGCGGTTACCAACGCAAGCAGCAGGAAGAGCGGGAGGGTCCAGACCGCGGGGGTTGGGGTCATGCGATAGTACGCGAGCAACCCTATCAGGATCAGGAAGGCTATCGCGAAATCGACCAAGCCACCCAGCACCGACGCCACAGGCAGAACCAGTCGCGGGAAATAGATCTTCGTGACCATGTTCTGATTCGCCGTTAGCGATCTACTCGCAGTATTGAGCGCGGTCGTGAACAAACCCCAGGGAAGCAACGCAGTGTAGGAAAAAATCGGGTAGGGCACGCCGTCCGTCGGCACCTTGGCAACGGTCCCAAAGACGAAGTTGAACACCAGCATCGTGAGGAGGGGCTGAATCACGGCCCAGGCCGCCCCCAGAAAGGTTTGCTTGTAGCGCACCTTGATATCGCGCCAGATCATGAAGAGCACAAGCTCACGGTACGTCCAGAGATCGCCAAGATTTAGAGCAGCCAATCCGGCCGAAGGTTGTATCAGGATTGTTTCCGGCACCCGTGATGCTGCAGCAGATCCAGCCATTGTCTACGCGAGGGAATTCCTGTTTTCTTGGAACCAGGCGATCGTACGTCGCAGACCTTCCTCAAATGGCATCTTGGCCTGCCAACCGAAGTACTCGCGTGCCCGCGTCACATCCAGCGCCCGACGCGGTTGGCCATTTGGCTTCTCGGTGTCCCAGATGAGCTGCCCCTTGAATCCCGCCAGTCGGGCGACCATGGCCGCCAGGTCGCCTATCGAGATTTCGTGGCCCGATCCGAGATTGACGGGCTCGCCGCCGTTGTACTTTTCGGCTGCCGTCACTATTCCGTCGGCCGCGTCGCCCACATACAGGAACTCTCGCGTGGGAGAGCCGTCGCCCCACAGCGTCAGCGATTTGGCGCCAGAATCCTTCGCCTCAAATGCCTTGCGAATCAGGGCCGGGATAACATGTGAGGTCTTCAGATTGAAATTGTCCCCGGGACCGTAAAGGTTGACGGGCAATAGGAAGATCGAATTGAATCCGTACTGTTGGCGGTATGCCTGCGCCTGAACAAGCATCATCTTCTTGGCCATGCCGTACGGGGCATTCGTTTCCTCCGGATATCCAATCCAGAGATCCTCCTCCCTGAATGGTACCGGCGTGAACTTCGGGTAGGCGCAGACGGTGCCAATGGCCACGAACTTGCCTATGCCCAGCTTGTAGCCCTGGTGCATCAGCTCGACGCCCATCATCAGATTATCGTAGAAGAAGTCGGCCGGATGTTCAAGGTTTGCACCAATCCCGCCCACATTCGCCGCCAGATGGACCACGGTGGTCTGTGCTGGATCCGCGCCGCGTAGCGCAGCGGAATACATTCGACGAATGTCGGCCGCATCAACCAAGTTGAAGTCTTCAATCCTCGGGATGAAGATGCCGTCGGCACCTCCGTCTGCCAGTCGGGCCATCACGTGCTTGCCCAGGAAGCCCGCACCTCCGGTAACGATCACACGTTTGCCCCGCCAATAGGGTTGTGTCATACAGGTGCTCCTACTGTACAATGAATTGCGCGTTTCTGTAGTGCTCGTCCAGCGGGTTGCGAATCAGACCACTCCTCAGCGCAAAAAGGAGATCACGAATGCCGTCGTCGACTTCGAATTGCGCCTGGAATCCCAGTACGGTTCGGATCTTGGAAAAGGCGACCGTGATGTCCCGCATGTCCCCGCCGAAAGTCAGATCCTTGTATTCGACGACGGTTTCGGGCAGTCGTCTAAGTACAAGGGCGACGATTTCGTCTTTGGTGTGATTGCCCTGCTCCGCCCCAAGGTTAAATACCTGACCACGGACCGCATCAACTGGCGAATCCAAGGCCAGCATCAGACCGCGCACAACGTCCCGAACATGCACAAAAGATCGCGAATAGCCGCGCTGATAGATCAGCAGTTGCCTCTTCAAGTAGGCATCCAGTACAAATTGGTTAACGATTAGGTCAAATCGGGTCCGGGGTGACAGGCCATACAGGGTTGCCAACCTTAGGATCACCACCGCGGTACCAGACTCTTTGCCGCCCAGCAAGATTTCTTCGGCTGCGACCTTTGTTTCCGCATACAGGGACTGCGGCTTCAAGGGCGACTGTTCGTCGACGGGCCTGGAGCCGACGGCCAATCCGTAGTTACTGTACGTCGACGAGAACAGCAGCCGCTCAACTCCGAGATCGCAAGCCTGCTCGTACACCAACTTGGTGGCTTCAACGTTGTATCGCCAGGCCACCTCCCTGCCCACGGCCTGGCATGCTGGGAATCCAACAATCGCAGCGAGGTGCACGATAGTATCAGGAACCGGCCATGAATCCCGGCCAGTGTTCTCGCTCTTCAGGCTGTCTCTGAGCGCGCGGCGATCGGTGACATCGGCATTCGCAAAGCGAAAATGGGGATGGGGCAGGAATGCCAGCAGCGATTCTCCGCCGAACAACAAGCTGTCAAGTACCGTCACCCGCATCCCCGATCTGAGTAGTTCGGCCGTCAGAAGCGATCCGATATAGCCCGCGCCGCCAGTGATCAGGATGTGTCTGGACCCTGTCAAGCTTGCTCTCCCATCTCCAGGATTATCTTCCAGCCTTTCAGCACCAAGGCTGGGCAGTCGTCGCTCTGGGTGACAACGAAACCCTGCTCCAAGCAGGTCAGTCGGCAGATATCGGCCACATCACCCTCACCGACGATTCGCACGCGATTGTGGCCGGCGGCGCGAATGGCATCCAGGTGCTCCTTGATTCGGACGCGAGTCCGCCGGTAGAGCTCAAATGACCGCTCAATGTAGTCCACCATCAGGCGGGCGCGCAGGGCAATGCCCTCGGGCGTGATGATATACCGGAGCTTCTTCCTCTCCGCCCGCTGGACCTTCACATAGCCCTTGGCAACGAGGCGCTTAAGATGCCAATTCACTGTCCCGACGGCCACGCCGAGCTGATCCGCTAGCGTGGTCTGGTTGACGTCGGGATTGCGCTCCACGTGCTCCAGCAGTGTGAGGTCGCGGGCAGTGCCCTTCTGGGTTTCCACCTCAAAATTCAACAACTGAATTATAACACAGCCCTATTCAAACCCGGTGTAGAAGCGTAGAATCCGAGAACATGGATAAGAGCCGGCACTTTGGTACCGCACGCGACCACTACCACAAGGCCAGAGTGGAGCACTGGGACAACGTTGCCCGCAAGCGCGACCGCTGGCAAGGTTGGGGGGGCCCCTATCATGCGCGCTTGGCTGATATCTATGGCTTCTTGACGCCGCCGGGCCTGCGCATCTTGGAGGTGGGATGCGGCCGAGGTGATCTGCTTGCCAGTCTGAAACCGGCCCGAGGCGTCGGTGTGGATTTCTCATCCGAGATGCTTGAACGCTCCCGGCTGAGACATCCCGAGTTGCACTGCGAAGTGGCCCAGGCGGACAATCTCGCGCAAATCAACGAGCGGTTTGACGTCATCATCTTTTCAGATCTGGTCAACGATCTCTGGGACGTTCAAGCGGCCTTTGAGCAGATTCGAAGGCTATGTCATCCGGGTACGCGGGTCATCATCAATTTCCACAGCGGCCTCTGGCAAATCCCGCTCGCCATCGGCCAGCGCCTGAACCTGGCCGCTCCAACGCTTCCGCAGAATTGGCTCACCCCCGAGGACGCGCAGGGCATGCTGCGGTTGGCGGGTTTTGAATGCATCCGAAGTTGGCACGAGGTGCTTATGCCAACGCCGCTGGCGGCACCCGCTAACAAGATACTGGCAAGACTGTGGCCGTTCAATCAGCTTTGCCTTGCCAACTTCATGATCGCGCGTCCCGAAGCACAGCGGGTTCGCGATCTGCCTTCTGTTTCAATTATCATCCCAGCCCGCAACGAATCCGGGAACATTCCGGACATCTTTGAGCGTGTACCCGCCATGGGCCGTGAGACGGAGCTGATATTTGTTGAGGGACACTCGCGCGACGACACGTACGCGGCGATCAAACGTGAAATATCTGCTCACCCCCATATTCGAGCCAGTCTCTACAGGCAGAAGGGAATCGGCAAGGCCGATGCCGTCCGACTGGGATTCGCGCATGCCACGGGCGATATCCTCATGATCCTGGATGCTGATCTGACTGTCCAACCGGAGGATCTGCCGCGCTTCTACGAGGCTCTGTGCAGTCGGCACGGCGAGTTCATAAATGGCGTTCGCCTCGTATACCCAATGGTCAGGCAAGCTATGCGCGGTCTTAACTTCCTTGGCAACAAGCTCTTCAGCGTGGCCTTTTCGTGGATTCTTGGTCAGCCGTTGAAGGACACCCTTTGCGGAACCAAGGCGATGTGGCGGCAGGACTACGAGATGATTGCCGCCAACCGGCACTACTTCGGGGAATTCGATCCCTTTGGAGACTACGATCTAATCTTCGGAGCCGCCAAGCTAAATCGGAAGATCCTGGACCTGCCGATTCGATATGGCGAGCGAACCTATGGTTCCACTAATATCTCAAGGTGGAGGCATGGCGCATTGCTTTTGCGGATGGTTGTGATTGCCGCCCTTCGCCTGAAGTTCGTATGATCTGGCCACGGATGACCACCCCCCAATCACGTGGCGCATGTTTTTGCCCCTACCCGCACGCCCGAATGTCCAGCAGGCGGCGGAAGTCCTTTCTATAGTCGTTCTCTCCACGCACGCCGTTCACCTGTTCGATCTCCTCGACACAGGGCGCGCCCAGTGCAGCCTGTTGGCCCGGGGAAAGCTGCTCCCAGTAGTCGCCATCAATATACATGTATCGGAACCCGGCGCGCCGGAGCTGCCTTGGATTCGCAGCATCGCGCAGCGCCTCCCATTCAGGCAGTCGCGTGTACCAGGTCGCGGATGATCTTGTCGGACGGCCAAGTACGGTGGGCGCCCGGAACACCACCGGATCGAAGACCAGGGCGCCGACCGCCAGTCGATCCCACTGGTTCTCAGACATCTTGGCATCCATCGCAGAGATAAAGGTGGAAAACACGGGGCGCTGTATCGCCGCAAGCTGGACGCCAAACAACATCAGTCCACCGAAGCAACTCACCAGGCCCGCAAGCATCGCCCCCACGCGCCAGAACTCGCGCCGGGGTCCAGCCCAAGACCTGAGAAGCGGGACATAATAGAGCGCTGAAACCAGGAACCAGCTGCTCATGAGCCTTGGTGCCGCTGTGTACAACGGACCCTTGAACAAAAGGACCGCCGCGCCGAGAGCTCCGGCCGAACTGGCAAGTACTGCAGCCTCAAGCCAGGCCCCCCGTCGGAGGCAGCGCCAACCTCTCGCCAGCAGCAGCGGGGTGGCCACAACTATTGGGCCCATCTCCAACAGGGCCGCAGCAAGTTGCCATGGATTGGTCACGGAGAGCGCGCCAAGGTGCGCCGAGACAATCGACGGCGGCCAGACCCAAGCCGGCGTGGGATCAAAATAGCTGGTGATTGTGGCTGGCGGATGCAGCCGCGAATCAACGATTTCCGTCAGCATGCCTCCTTGTACCGCCGCCACGGCCAATCCCGCTGCGCCCACAAGCAGCCACTTACCTAGCCTTCTGCGGTCCGCGACTTTGTGACGCCACCCCAGAGAGGCCAAACCTACGATCAACATTCCCAGTCCCAGCAGAAGAAAGGCGATCTCATTGGCAAGAGCCAGCGAGGCCAACAGAACGGTCGTGGCAAGTGCCGCGCTCCTGCGCCTCCACCTTTCCGCAGTGAGCAGCAACAGCACGAAGATCAGAATTCCCGAACCGGCAATCCCAGTATGCAGCATGACGTAGGGTGGATTGACTCCGCTGTGGAAGGCAAACGGAAAGGGAATGGGCCCTGCGCCGTCGATCTTCCATGGTGAGACCATCGCCTCCACCAGGGTGGGCGCAGATGCGGCGGCGGAGCCGATCAGGGTAACCTGACCCGAAATCCGCTCGAACAGAGCTTTGGGAAGCAATAGCAGCAGCCATCGGGATCCACCCGCAAACGCGATAACGCAAGTACCAAGGAATGCTGTCAGGGCGCTGCGTGTCAGCCGGTGGATCCACAGTCCAGCCAGCACCAGCGGCAGTCCCAACATGAGGCCCCTGGCGAGATCCAGTGCGGTCCAAGGAAGCATGTTGGCGATCCGCATGATCTGTGCGGCGAGGAGCAGCAGCAGGTAGTGGTACCCGAAACGCAGAGACGGATCTAGCGCGAAGTGAGGCGGAATGTCGCCCGCGGCCATCAGCGAAACAGTAGGTAGATTCTGATAGTCGTCAAACACTCCGAGCCCGCGGCCAATGGCATTGAACAGCAGGGTGAGCCCCCCCAGGGTCAGCCATTGCACGGCTTCAATCCGGGGCAGAGGGCTGCCATCCGAGCGCATTCGCGACGCCAGCCCTGCACCAAGGACCAGTACGGATGCAGCCCAGAAAGACCAAGGGGGTTGGAGGAGCCGCGACAGCAGGTTGACTAGCCATATCTGGAGCACCAGCCCTAGGGCAAGCCCGACCATGCCGGATTCGCTGCGCCTCAGGCGGAAGAGGCTTGCGGTCAGCATCCAGCCGCCCGCAATCCACGGGACGGCCCAAGCAAGGACAGCGATGCCTTCCAGAATTCGATCCATACTTCTCCTAGACGCGCGGATCGCGCGCCGCAACCTGCAGGAGGGTCACGGCATCCTCGCTCACATCCCCACTCACGAACTCCGGCCTCAGACGCCGGCGGACGCGCTCCAGACCTTGCTCGTCGCGACCCAAGACCGTGAGCTCCACGTGTTCAAAACTGGCCTGGAAGATTCGCCGGTATTCCCACATCCTTAGCCGGTTGTGGTTGCTTGTTGGATTAAGCCACCGCCGCCACGCGACCTCCGAGTAGCAGAGCATTTCAAAGGGAAATTTGAAGAAGTGATCACGCAGGTCAATGAAATGAAGGTGCAAGCCGGCCCGCGTGCTCCAGCGGGCCAGCGCCCGCGTCGTGCCAGCTGGATCATCGAGGTGTTCATACACAGAATTGCTGATGATTACATCATAGCGGGCTCCGGGTTCTGGCGCGTCCAGCTCGCGAACATCTCCCTCGATCAACTGCAGGCGCTCTCCCCCGGGGCGCAGACCATCGGCCTGCATTTGGAGATGGCCAGGGTGGCTTTTCAGAAGTCGTGCGTTGTGGTTGTCATCAGGCCGGGCAAACTTGTCACACAGCCCCACCCTTCTGGCACCCGCCTCGAGCAGGCCCACGCCCACGTCGAAGCGCCCCCCATATCCAAATACGAGAACGCTGCGCCCGCGAACCTCCATCTGCAGTGCCTGAAGGGCCCCCAGATAGCGAGCGACAGCGGCGCGCGGGTCGGCCGTCTCGAGGCCCGGCCTAATGATCAACGATTGCAGCAGCAGGCGGCGCACCAGCCACTCCGGCAGAAAGTGCCGTACAAGGCGTGGCACCACATAGATCAAGTTCATGGGCGGGTCCGCGGAAGTACGGACGGGCAATCCACGGCGTCCTCTCTGGGCACCAGCAGTTGGACCTTTACCTCATTCAAGGTGTCCAGTTCTTCAT
>DATIPW010000209.1:0-2477 GCA_035471605.1 Anaerolineales bacterium
CTTCCAGCACCGCCTCCACGTTCTTGCCGTCCTTGGCAGACACGCGGATCACATCCAACGGTGGTACGCCCAGTAAGCTGCCGATATCCTCCGCCACCTCATCCGGGCGGGCGCTGACCAGGTCAATCTTGTTGATGACCGGGATGATAACCAGGTCGGCTTCGATGGCGGAGTACAGGTTCGCCAGTGTCTGCGCCTCGATGCCCTGGGTGGCATCCACCACCAGCACCGCCCCTTCGCAGGCATTCAAAGCACGCGAAACCTCGTACCCAAAGTCCACGTGTCCCGGGGTATCGATCAGGTTGAGCTCGTACGTCTTCCCATCCTGTGCGGTATAACTCATGCGCACGGCGGAAGCCTTGATGGTCACCCCTTTCTCGCGCTCCAGGTCCATCGAGTCGAGGATCTGCTCGGTCTGGTCGCGATCCGATATTGTTCCGGTTAGATGGAGCAGGCGATCTGCAAGCGTGGACTTTCCGTGGTCCACATGCGCGATGATGCAAAAATTACGGATTTGATCGGTCATTTTGCGCCGTCAGTATAACCGAATTCATTTTTCCAACTGCGCTGGCGCGGCGCAGGCTTGCTCGATCAAGGCAGCAAGATCCGGGGCACGGCCGGCAGCGGGCGCGAGCCATGCCAGGAACTCCACATTTCCTTTGGGTCCAAGCAGCGGACTGCGCAGCAACCTGCGCGCCCGCAGACCCTCATCCTGCGCGGAGGTCAGCACCTCCAGCAGGATCTGCCTATGGAGGCGCGGATCGCGGATGACCCCCTTGCCGCGCCTGACATCCTGCCTGCCGGCCTCGAATTGCGGTTTGATGAGCGTTAGGATTCCGCGGGCGGCCAACTCATCAGAAGTGAGCCACCGCTTGACGACCGGCAGCAGTAGCCGCAGCGAAATGAACGAAGCGTCGATCGTTACCAGCGAGACGGGCTCAGGCAGCCCTTCCACAAATCGGGCGTTCGTCTGCTCCATCACCACCACGCGCGGATCCTGGCGCAGCTTCCAGTGGAGGAGGCCCTTGCCCACGTCGAGGGCATAGACACGGGCAGCTCCACGCTGCAGCAGGCAGTCCGTGAAGCCGCCGGTGGAGGCACCCACGTCTGCGCACACCAGGCCCTTGACCTCCAGGTCGAAGGCGATCAGGGCCGCCTCCAACTTCTCGCCCCCGCGCGAAACGAAGCGCGGTCCCTGTTGCACCTCAAGGATCGACTTCGGGTCCACCTGAAGGCCCGCACGGGATTCGGGCTGCCCCTCCCGTAGCACTTTCCCAGCCATGATCAGTGCGCGGGCCTGCGCCCGCGAATCGGCCAGACCCCTTTCCACCAGCAGAACATCGAGACGCACCTTGGGCATGCGGGCATTGTAATGCCGGCTGGCAGCTGCTTGCCGCCTCGGGCGGGGCATATGGATTATCATTGCCCCATGCTCCTGGCACTGATCAAGACCATGCGTCCCCGCCAGTGGACCAAGAACGTCTTCGTCTTTGCGGCCCTGGTGTTTGACAAGCAGCTGTTCCTGCCCGACTCGTTTCTTCGGACGTTGTCGGGCTTCCTGCTCTTCTGCCTGGTGTCGTCTTCCGTCTATATCTTCAACGACCTGGCGGATATCGAGGCCGACCGCCAGCATCCTGAGAAACGCCTGCGGCCGATCCCCTCCGGCAAGCTTCCCATTCCGGCGGCGTGGTTCGGGGGGATCTTGCTGGTCATTGTTTCACTGGTATGCGGCTGGTTGCTTTCCGCCTCTTTTGCGATGGTGATTGCCGCCTACTTCCTGCTGAACCTGGCCTACTCCCAGTGGCTCAAGCACGTGCTGATCCTGGACGTGCTGATCCTGGCGGCCGGGTTCGTCCTGCGCGTGGACGCGGGTGTGCGCCTGATCCAGGTGGAACGATTCTCACCGTGGTTGTATGTCGTCATGACGCTGCTGGCGCTCTACCTGGGGTTCGGGAAGCGCCGCGCGGAACTGGCGCTGCTGACGGACGACGCCAGCAACCATCGCAAGGTGCTGCAGGGCTACACGGTGCCGTTGCTGGATCAATACATCATGATCGTCTCGGGTATGACCGTGGTGGGATACTCCCTGTATACGTTCTCCGCCCCGAACCTGCCCGCGAACCACAGCATGATGCTGACGATTCCCTTCGTCGTATATGCGATCTTCCGGTACCTGTACCTGATCGAGGTCGAGCACTCTGGGGGCGCGCCGGAAGAGATTCTCCTGAGCGATCGGCCGCTGCAGGCCTCGATGCTGCTGTGGGCCGCGGCGGTGCTGGCCGTCTTCTATCTGTCGCGGTGAAAGCCTCGGCCCCGGGGAAGGTCATTCTGTTTGGCGAACATGCCGTGGTGTATGGCCGCCCGGCGCTGGCCGTCCCGGTGACCCAGGTTCGCGCCGAGGCCGAAGTGACTGCCTCATCCCGACCGGGCATCTGGATCGATGCGCCTGCGATTGGGTTGAGCGCGAACCTGAGCAC
>DATIPW010000210.1:0-22872 GCA_035471605.1 Anaerolineales bacterium
GGGGTCAGGCCCGTGCGCCGAAGGCTTCGTGCTCAGCCGGCGTACCTTCTCCAAGGCGATGTGCCGAAGCTGGCCACCTGGCGGCGCTAGTCTGATAGAGCTGCCACGTCCGGATCCGGCCGCTCTTGGGGATGTGGTATATTCTGGTGCATTCAACTGGGAGCCCATGAAGATAAACTACCAAGAGACGGCAAAGGATTTGCTTGTCCGCATAGGGATCCACGAGAAGTATGGCTCCCGAAGCATTGACCAATGGACGGTCGAGGTGCTTCAGCCCAAACCCGGCATGAGAATCCTGGATGTGGGTTGCGGCGCCGGCAAGCAGTGCTTTCTGTATCGGGATGCAACGGACAGAAAAGCCAGTGTAGTTGGAGGCGATTTCTCCACCGAACTACTGGAGCGCGCCCGGGCTCAGAATGCTGAGCGGGGCGACAATGTCGAGTTCCGCTTTCTTGATTTCAATGCGAAACTCGAGTTTTCAAGCGGCTCTTTCGACCTGGTCTCGAGTGCGTTCGCCATCTACTACGCGACCGACCTCGAGTTTACATTTGGCGAGGCCCATCGCGTCCTCAAGCCCAGCGGTCGCCTCTTTGTGACCGGGCCGCTGCCCGAGAACAAAAGCATGTTCTATGAGATCATCCAGGAAGCAACCCAAAAGCCAATTCCCCCGATGCCCGGTTCGTCGCGGTTCCGCACAGACATTTTCGGCACGATCGCGTCTCGCTTCGCGAAGACCGACCTGCTGAGGTTTGAGAATCCGATCCGATTTCCTGCAGTGCAGCCCTTCATGGACTATGTCGAGGCATCCCTATCGGAGGATCGCAAGCTGTGGACCTCCATGTTCACCGGCCCCGAGGAATACGCGTTGCTGCTCCAGAATATCCGCGCGGTGGCAGAGCGCTGGTTTAAGAGAGACGGGAGCCTCGTGATGACCAAGGTGGTTGGTGGCATCTTGGCCATCAAATAGCCGGAAACGCCGGCCGAGACGGCGCTGGCTGACCATGGGAACCGGTGCGGCTGTGGCGCCAGGAAACGGCTCGAACCTCCAAATTCAGCACAGCAGCGATCAGAATGCATTTCTACGGCAAGCGAGTCCTATTCCTTGGAGCGCATCCCGACGACATTGAATTGGGTTGCGGGGCGTTGATCCACCGCATAGCAGCGATTTGCGAGATCACGTGTGTCACGCTCTCTGACAACCAGAAGAATCCTGAGCTCCGGAAGGTGGTGGACGAGCAGCTCAGGAGCATGCGCATCCTGGGAGTGGCACCTGAACGGGTGCGCTACGGGCCGTTTGAGACACGCGTCTTTCCGCAGGCTCGGCAGGAGATCCTGCAGTATTTCCTGAGGCTCCGCGAAGAGCTTCGACCGGATCTCATTTTCGTGCACTCCAGGCAAGATGTGCATCAGGACCACCTCACGATGACGGAGGAGGGCCTGCGCGCCTTCCGGGGCATCACGCTTCTTGGATTCGATGTGGTACGTTCCTCGTACGATTTCTTTCCGCACTTTCTGGTGGAAGTCGGCGAGCCCGACGTCAATGCTAAGATCCAAGCGCTGGCCCAGTACCAGACCTACCGAGACAAGTACTACTTCAATGAGGCGCTCACACGATCGATCATGATCCGGCACGGCGCTCTGGCGGAGGCGCCTTTTGCAGAGGGCTTCGATATCTTGCGCATCGTGGGCCGATTTGGGGTTTTTGAGTAGCGGCAGACGGGTTCCGCGTCGATACCCTTTACGATGAACTGCTCGAGGGCACCGATGGGATCGGTGACCTGATCACTGGCATCACCCCCGAGCAAGCCCGCGTGCGCCCGAAGTCCGGCCCCTGGTCCGGGCTGGGGATGGTTTGGCTTCTCGATTCGATGGTTTGGAACCGACCAATCCCATTTCCTTGGTGACAAGCCAGCACGACAGCGCCCACAACTTCAGAGACGTCCAGCAGCGCTTCTGCGCCGATCGCGATAGATGGATCGCTTGGCGGAAGGGGGCGCAGTTGCCGATTGGGGTGCAAGTCGTCAGACCGGTTTTGGTGAGATCACCGACACTTGTGTGTTTGCAGCCTGGGTAGCCTAGGACGTTCTGCCAATCTGAAATCGGGCCCAAATCCGTCGCGACAGGCTGGATCGGCTATTCGGGCCCCACTAGGTCAACCGCGCGGGTTGACGGCAAACAAGGGAGCCTGCAAAGCCGGACCAAGACCAAAGCTGGCACCCGCGGCATGAGCACGGGTG
This sequence comes from Anaerolineales bacterium, assembly GCA_035471605.1. Lineage (GTDB taxonomy): Bacteria > Chloroflexota > Anaerolineae > Anaerolineales > Villigracilaceae > Fen-1038. Next base: position 2,238 of record DATIPW010000210.1, read on the forward strand.
CCAGCTTTGGCCTGCAGCTCTCGAAGGGTTCGGCTACGTTTTGGGTATTCCCAACTGGATGACGCCCTGAACGACTCTAACCGGATACGCCGGAATGTCGACGACGGCCGGCATCTGGAGAGCCCTGCCTGTTCGAACGTCGAATTCGGCCCCATGGCGCGGACATGAAACACGGAAGTCTTGCAGGCCCCCGTCGCCCAAAGGGCCGTCGTCGTGCGAGCATACATCGGCGATCGCAGACAGCTCGCCGGCCACGTTGAAGATCACAATCGACCGCCCCCCTATGTCTACGAAGAGACGTTCTCCCGACGGGAGCCCGGCCGCCGGTCCGACGTCGATGAACTCGGCCTGCGATTCATCTAGCTGTGTGTAGTTGAACAAGGGTCTTCCGCTTGGGACGCCGCGCGCCCACGCCAATCCATCACGGTATCGTGATCTCCTATTCCACCAAGTCGTCGGTGGCGGATCCCAGACCGTAGACGCCGGCCTTGAGCACCTTCAGGGAAAGGAGCGCACACTTGAGCCGGACCGGGCCAAGGTCGATTCCCAGCAAGTCCAAGATGTCCTGCTTCCGCAACGCCTTGATTTGCTCCAGAGGCTTGCCGACAATCGATTCAAGGAGCAAATCGGCTGCGGCCTGCGATATGGCGCAACCGTGCCCATCAAATCGGGCATCCGCTATCACGCCGCTCTGGTCGACGCGAAGGTCAATCTGAATGTGGTCCCCGCAAAGCGGATTGTCATCGGCGAAGGAGATGTCGTGGGGTTCCAGCTGGCCACGAAACGAGGGATTCTTATAGTGCTCGATGATGGCTTCACGGTAGAGATCATCCATTTTTGCTGCGCCTTTTCAAAGTTGGGCGAGGTCCGGACGTCACGCAAACACCTCTTTGACCCGGTACAGACCCTCGATCAGGGCATCGACCTCATCCCTCGTCGAGTACAGGTAGAAACTGGCGCGCGTGCTGGCTGACACGCCCAGACGCTCGTGCAGCGGCTGGGCGCAATGATGGCCGGCCCGGACCGCAATCCCGTAGCGATCCAGAATCTGGGCCACGTCATGTGGATGAATGCCGTCAAGAGTGAAGGAGACCACGCCGCCCCTCCGGCCGGCGCCCGGGCCGAGGAGCCGCAGGCCGGCAACCTCTTCAAGCCGCTCCAGGGCGTAGCTCACAAGCTGGTGCTCATGCTCGGCAATACTGTCCATTCCCAGGCTTCTCAGATACTGTACAGCAGCCCGAAAACCAATCGCTTCGGCGATCGCTGGCGTTCCAGCTTCAAACTTGTGCGGCAACGAATTCGGCCGAAAAGAGCGCAATTTGACTTCCGTGATCATGTCCCCGCCACCGAGAAACGGTGGCATGGCATCCAGCAGACGCGACTTGCCATACAACGCGCCTATGCCGGTTGGCCCACACATCTTGTGCGCCGAGAACGCGATGAAATCCGCATCCAGAGCCTGAACATCGACGCCCAGATGTGGAACGGATTGCGCCGCGTCGAGCATCACAAGCGCGCCGGCATTGTGGGCAAGCTGGATCATCTCCGCTGCTGGAGTGATCGTGCCCAAGACGTTTGACATGTGCGTGAAAGACACCAACCGAGGCGCTGTCGCCAGCAGCTTCTTGTACTCTTCCAGATCCAGCACTCCGTCCTCGGTCATCGGAATGAATTCCAGGCGCACCCCCTTCTCCGCGGCCAGCATCTGCCAGGGAACCAGATTGCTGTGATGCTCCATTTCGGTAAGGAGGATGATGTCGCCGGCCCGCAACTCTGCCCAGGCCCACGTGCGCGCCACCAGGTTGATGGCCTCGGTTGTATTCCGGGTAAAGATCAGCTCATGGGGCGCGTCGGCGTTAATGAAGCCCGCAATCTCGGCCCGGGCCCCTTCGTACAATTCGGTTGCCTCTTCTGCCAGCGCATGCACGCCTCGGTGGATATTGGCATTTGAGCGTCGGTAGAACTCGTTCATAGCCTCAATCACCGATGCTGGCCGCTGCGAGGTGGCTGTCGAATCCAGATAGACGAGCCTTACCCCTGGCCGAATCTCCCTCTCCAGAATCGGAAAGTCAGCCCGGATGTGCTCGAGTCTGTATCTCATGCGTCCGACCGATGTCGCCACCACGGACAGGTGCAACTAGAACTCGGGAACGACCATGCGCGTTGCGCGTTTGTGGGCAGCTGAGTTGCGGATCTGATCTGACCCCACCGAGTACCACAGGATCCTATCAGGCACCATCCAGCCATCGGTCAGAAAGACATTGGAGCGGAACTGCACGGCAACCAGCTTGTTGTCCACCTGCACCACCACCCCCTTGATCCACCCGCGAATGCGCTCGCCTTCCAATTCGTGATCACAAAGCACCTCAACACCATCTCCTACATTGAAGCCGCTGTCTGCATCCGGCGCCTTCATATAGTTGAATTGCGGCATACGCGCGATCTTGACCCCCGGCCGATGGCTGCCCCCGGACCCATGAGTGCGAGCTCGCCCGTGACGTGCAGAACTGTTTCGGGGCTGCCTGGCTGATGCCGAGGCGGCTTGAGCCGACACGGCCTTCTGCGGCATCTTGGCGGTCGACGTCGACGGAGACTGAGCCTCAGCCTTCGCCGCACGCCGCGAGAGAACTCCGGCAGCCATCTTGGCGGCGGAGTGTGCCTGCATGCCCGAGCCGGCCTTGACGGGAGCGCGTGCCGGGATTTTCCTGGACTTACGAGCCGAGGCTCGTGAGGCCCGCGGGGCCGCACGTTTCCGGGCAGCCCGAATCTTTGTGGTACTGGTCCTTCGGGGCTTACCCTTGGCCTTGCGCGAGGTCCGGATGCTGGTCTTCTTCGGCTTCTTCATTCGGATTCATGCTCCCTAGTTGCCCTGGCTGGCAGAATATGTCTTCATCTTGTCAAGAATGGCCTGTTGGAACCTCTGCCGCACGCCCTCAAATGGAATGCGCTGCATTATCGGATCAAAGAAGCCCTCCACCACCAGCCGGGAGGCTTCGGTCTCCGGGATGCCGCGAGATCTGAGGTAGAAGAGCGGTTCCTGCTCCAGCTTGCCCACCGTGGCGCCGTGTGTGCAGCGCACATCATCCGCAAGGATTTCGAGCCCCGGGATTGAATCTGCCCGAGCGCTGTCCTCCAATACCAAATTGCGATTTGCCTGATAGCCATCAGCCTTTGAGGCGCCCCTGGCGACGTAGATCATGCCTTGCCAAACCGACCGACTGCGGCCGCGCAGGGCCCCCTTGAAAAGCAGATCGCTTGTCGTGTGAGGCGCCAGGTGATTCTGCTGGGTGTCATGATCGAGATGCTGCGTTTCATCGGTGAAGTAGAAACCTGACATTCGGCCGACTGCCCCCTCCCCTGCGAGATCCAGCTCAGAGAAACTCTTTGTGAGTCGTGAGCCCACGGCGCCAAGAATCCAGTCAACGTGCGCCTCGCGATCCAGCCGTATGCGCTCGTGCGTGAAGTTCCACACGTGCCTACCCCATGACTGGAGCTCTACGAACCTTAGCCTGGCACCCTTGGAGACCTTGACCTCCACCAAGCCCGCGTGAAGCCCGTCCTGGCCCTCGGTGGGAGAGGCGGATTCATGCACGTACGTGGCAGAAGATCCCTCGTCCAGGAAAACCAGCAGGTGGGAGAAGTGCGCCAGGCCGCCACCCGGTCCCCATAGGATGCTGTGAAGCGGGACTTCCAGCGCCACAGCTGGTGGCACGTAAAGGAGCACTCCTTGGCGAGCCAAGGCCGCCGCCATCGAGGCGAACTTCCCCTCTTCGGCATTCACTGTCTGGCCAAGGATTCGCTTCAGGATTTCGGGATGCTTCTTCTCCGCCGTGGCCAGATCGGCGAATACGACGCCGCTCGCGGCGATATCAGGATCGAGTGAGGTGTCCGAAGAACGGCCGGCAAGGACGATCTGGCCCCCGTGCTGATCAGCTACCAACGGCTCAAGGAGTTGCGCAGGCGGGCCGGAACCAGGATCGTTCGCAGATCGAAAATCGTGGCTTGGAAGGCCGCGCAAGTCAGTCCGCCGCCATGCCTCCTGAGACACATCTGGCAAGGCCTGCCTCGCAAATGCCTCCCAAGCATGCTCTCGGTAGGCCGAAACGAAGCCGGAGCCTGACGGAATATCCCGGCGAGAGAATCCAAGATCCGAGCCTACAGGCCCGACACGTCCCCGGCGTGTGACTGCAACTTTGGGGCCTTCCGTCATTTGCAAACCAATCCCTGTTCCCGGCATGGGTGCCCAGCCGCGCCCCGATTCCTATCCGATGGAACCTTCCATCTGCAGCTGGATGAGCCGATTCATTTCCACGGCGTACTCCATCGGCAGTTCCTTCACCAGGGGCTCAATAAACCCTGAAACCACCATGGAGGTGGCCTCCTCTTCAGTCAGGCCCCGGGACATGAGGTAGAAGAGCTGTTCCTCGCCCACCTTGCTCACAGAGGCCTCGTGTCCGATGCTAACGTCCTCCTCATCGATCTCAATATATGGATAGGTATCGGATCGGGATTCCGGGTCCAGGAGAAGTGCATCGCACACTGTGTTGGATTTGATGCCTTTCGCCCCTTTGTGAACCTTCAGCAGCCCTCGGAAGGATGCCCGCCCCCCTGCCTTGCTGATGGATTTTGACGTCACCTTGCTGGTCGTATTGGGGGCAAAATGGTACATCTTGCCCCCAGCGTCCTGGATCTGACCGGCCCCGGCAAAATCCATGGAGAGCATTTCGACGCGAGCGCCGGGCTCCATCAGATAGCAAGAGGGGTACTTCATGGTAATCTTGGATCCCAGATTGGCATCCACCCACTCATGGCTTGCATTCTTGAAGACCTTTGCCCGCTGGGTCACAAGGTTGTAGACATTTGTCGACCAGTTCTGGATCGTGGAATACCTCGAGCGCGCGCCCTCCTTCACGATGATTTCGATCACGCCGGAGTGAAATGACTCCGTCGTGTATTGGGGCGCGGTGCATCCTTCGACGTAGTGAACCGAAGCTCCTTCGTCAACAATGATCAGGGTTCGCTCAAACTGCCCCACATTCGCCGTATTCAGCCGAAAGTACGCCTGCAGGGGGAGATCGACCTTCACGCCCTTGGGCACATAGACGAACGAGCCCCCCGACCAGACCGCCGAATTGAGCGCCGCGAATTTGTTGTCCTGGATCGGTATTACGGTGCCGAAGTACTCCCGAAAAAGATCGGGGTGCTGCCTGAGTCCATCTTCGATCGAGACAAAAATGACCCCCTGCTTCTCCAGGTGCTCCTGGATGGAGTGGTACACCATCTCAGATTCGTACTGCGCGCCCAGCCCGGCCAGGAACTTGCGCTCCGCCTCGGGTACCCCCAGTCTGTCGAAAGTGCGTTTGATGTTCTCCGGGACATCGTCCCACGAGCGCTCCTGCTTCTCATGCGGCCTCACGTAGAAATAGATCTCATCGAAGTTGAGTTCACTGAGAGAGGGGCCCCAGCTGGGCATGGGGCGGGCAAGGAAGTGTTCGAGGGCCTTGAGCCTGAACTCCAGCATCCAGGCGGGCTCCCGCTTCATGGCCGAGATTTGCTCGACCACCTCGCGGCTCAGGCCTCTTTTTGACTTGAAAACATACTGGTTGTCGGGATCGTGAAAGCCATATCGGTACTCTCCCATCCCGTCCAGAATCTGATCATCGCTGGCCTTCACATCAGCCATTGAGCAACTCCCGCCGGTTCGGTTTTGGACCAAACTTCAGCCCTACGGTTCCCAGCATACGCATCATGCCGTGGTCTTCTCCCGGATCCAGTCATAGCCATGTTCCTCAAGGCTCAGCGCAAGCTCAGGTCCGCCGGACTCTACAATGCGCCCGCCCATCATCACGTGCACAAACTGCGGCCGGATGTAATTGAGCAGTCGTTGATAGTGAGTGATAACGATCACCCCCAATTCGGGACCCGTGAGCGCGTTTACCCCGTCCGCTACAATGCGCAGCGCATCGATGTCGAGGCCGGAATCAGTCTCATCCAGAATTGCAATCTCAGGCTGCAAGGTTGCCATCTGCAGGATTTCGGCACGCTTCTTTTCGCCGCCTGAGAATCCCTCATTCAGGTACCGGCCGGCAAAGGCCGTATCCATTTTCAGCATCTGCATCTTCGCCGTCAGCAGCTTGCGAAATTCGGGCAGGGGAATACCCTTGTCAGTCTTGCTGTGGGCCCGCCGACGGGCGTTGAGGGCTGTCCTCAGGAAATTGGCCACTGTTACCCCGGGTATGGCAACCGGGTACTGAAACGCGAGGAACACGCCGAGGCGCGAACGCGCATCCGGCTCCAGGCCAAGCACGTTCTCGCCCTTAAACAATACTTCGCCTTGGGTGACAGCGTAGCTCGGATGCCCCATGAGCGTATAGGCCAAAGTCGATTTGCCGGTCCCGTTCGGACCCATGATCGCGTGGACTTCACCTTGCCGAACGAGCAAGTTAACCCCCTGCAGGATTTCCTTGCCGTCGACGGAGACGTGCAGGTCCTTGATTTCGAGCTGGGACATTTCCTAGTGCTCCCGTACCAACTGGTCCTGGCGAGGTCCCCCGTGCGGCTACACGATATGCTGTATTACGTCCGAAAACCATTATAGCAGGGTGGGCACGAAAAGTCAATATTTATGAGATTCTTCTAGTATATTCACTCCCAGGCGGCGCGCGCCGGACCCCTACGCATGCTTTACCTTTGTGATCGGCGCCGCGCGAAGCCTTAGGCTATTGGTCACCACGAATACACTGCTGAAAGCCATGGCGGCGGCGGCAAGCATCGGATTCAGGAAACCCAGCGCGGCTGCGGGGATCAGCAGCACGTTGTAAAAGAATGCCCAAAAGAGATTTTGGCGAATGACCCGCAAGGTCTGCCTCGAAAGGCGGATTGCTCGAACGATTCCGCGCAGATCGCCACTTACGAGTGTTACATCCGCCGCTGCCATTGCCACGTCCGTTCCCGTCCCCAGGGCAATGCCCACGTCTGCCTGGGCCAGCGCCGGGGCATCATTGATCCCATCTCCGACCATGGCCACCAAGCCGCCTCCGGACGCGGACTTCTGCTTTGCCTGAAGGGCCCTGACTTCGCGAGCCTTTCCGTCCGGGAGCACCTCTGCCAGAACATTTCCAATGCCAACTTCGGCCGAGATTGCCGCAGCCGTCTCGCGATTGTCGCCGGTGATGAGCACCAAATCCATGCCCATCTCTCGCAGCGCTGTCAGGGCGTCGCGCGACCCGGGTTTGACCCTGTCGGCAACGGCGATCACGCCTGCAGCCCGCCCGTCGACTGCCACAAAGATGGCCGTTTTGGCCTGCGACCGAAGCCGCTGCGCCTCGTCGGAAAGCCTGCGGAGACTCACCCCGCGCGTCTCCAGCATCCGGTAGGTGCCGACGATGACTCGGCGGCCATCTACTTCCGCCTCAACACCGTTTCCGGCGGCCGCTTCAAATCCGGAGGGCTCCCCCGCAACGAGGCCGCGGGCTTTCGCCTCATTCCAGATCGCTTCGCCAAGCGGATGCTCCGAAGCGCGCTCTACGCCCGCCGCGAGGCGCAGGACCTCGTTTGCCGCGGTGCTTCCGCCCGAGTCTGCCCGCCGATCAGGACCCTGAATCGTTTCCTCTGGAGCGAAAACATCTGCGACCACCGGCCGTCCGGCAGTGATTGTGCCGGTCTTGTCGAGGACCACGGTGGCTATGCGCCCTGCGCGTTCCAAGGCTTCACTATTCCGAAAGAGCACCCCCTCTTGCGCCGCCCGCCCAGTTCCCACCATGACCGCCGTCGGCGTTGCGAGACCCATGGCGCACGGGCACGCGATTACCAGCACGGCGACGGCATTGATCAGCGAGCGCGTGAGCTGATCGCCGCCCGCCGGTAGCGGTGCGAGGAAATACCACGCCGCGAACGTAGAGGCGGCCACGGCAACCACAATCGGCACGAAGTAGGCCGACACTTGGTCCGCCAGCCTCTGGATCGGAGCTTTGCTGCCTTGCGCATCCTCGACCAGTCGGATGATTTGGGCCAAGGCAGTCTCGGCACCGACCTGCGTCGCCTCGAGCTTTAGCATGCCCAGCTTGTTGACGGTGGCCCCCATCACTCTATCACCCGGCCCTTTGCCGACCGGCAGCGACTCGCCGGTCAGCATGGATTCGTCGACGGACGAGCGGCCTTCGACGATGACCCCATCAGCGGGAAACGATTCCCCAGGCCGAACGATCACGATATCACCAACGCGCACATCATCCACCGGCACCTGGACTTCCTGGCCGAAGCGCACAACCCAGGCCGTCCGCGCGCGCAAGCCCATGAGTTGCTTGATGGCCTCTGAGGTACGACCCTTTGCCCGGGCCTCCAAGAATTTTCCCAAGCGAATGAGAGTCACAATCACTGCTGCGGTCTCAAAGTAGACGTGCCCCGGAACTGCCCCTAGCGCCACCGCAACGGAATAGAAATACGCGACGGACGAGCCCATCACGATCAGCACATCCATGTTGGCAGAGCCATTTCGAAGGGCCTTGAATGCTCCGACGTAGTACTGCGCGCCGACCAGGAATTGAACGGGTGTGGCAAGCCCCCACATGAGGAGGACGACCCATCTTGCGGGTACCATGGCCATCCCGGGCATCGGCGCCATGGCGTAGAACTCCCCAGGCAGAATGCCCAAGTCAACCCCCATAGAAAGCACGAATAGAGGCACGCTGAAGAGCAATCCCAAGACAAGGCGATCACGCTGGGCCCTGATCTCGCTTGCCCGTGCGCGTGCCTCAATGTCCTCCGTCATGTCTTCGGCCGCCAACGCCTCGAAGCCTGCACTGGAAATGGCAGAGCGAATCGCGGATTGACTCAGGATTGTTGGGACATACTTGACCCGCACCGATTCGCTTGCCAGACCTACATGCACCTCAATTACGCCGTCCAAAGCACGAAGGATTCGATCCAGCCGGCGAGCATCACTCTCGTCCGCGAGGCGCTTCAAGGGAATGTCGGCGACGCCTGCCGCCACGCCATACCCGGCCCGCTGAACGCGAGCCAACATATCTGCCAGTTGCGCCTTTTGCGGATCGAACTCAACAACGGCCCGCTCAGAAGCGAGATTCACGGCGGCACCGTGAACCCCGTCGACTTTCCGTAGGTTGCGCTCAATGGTCGATACACAGTTGGCGCAATACATGCCAGTGATCGGGAGAATCACTTGCCTAGTCTCTTGCATATCCGGTTCCTCTCGCCGATACAACAGGGCTCCTGCAACTTCTAGCTGACTTCTTCAGCCGGGTATTCGATTTCTGCCAGCAGGGCCCGGATCTTCGCGTCATCCGCCGGCGGTCCAAAGATAACCGTGATGGTCTTGCGGCTCAGATCCGAAGATACCGACTCAACACCCTGGAGCTCACCTACCTCCATTTCGATCGTATGCGTGCAATGCCCGCAGTGAATAGCCGGAACGCTGTACGTTGCCTTCATCCTTGTGCTCCTTTTGCGGCTTCTGGCGGTCCGCCCGCCGTAGCCAAGATGCGGGCGGCGCTCGTGGAGCTCGCCTCTTGCGCCCTCATGGACATCCCGAAAACTTGTGTGATCTCCCGCAACACCCGTTCGCGCTCCCCGGCGTCGTCCCCGCGGATGGCCGTGGCAACGCAGGAGTCAAGATGGCTCTCCAGGATTTGGGTGCTGATCTTGCTGAGAGCCGCCTCAACGGCCTGAATCTGGCGAATGATGTCAATGCAGTATTGGTCCTTCTCGACCATGCGAATCACGCCCCCGAGATGCCCTTCGGCGGATCTCAGCCTGCGAAGTATTTTGTCGTGGTGCTGCATCGCGTCCTCCTCACCCATGGCAAGCCAACGACAAACGCTGTTGACCCTATCCCCCCCCCGTGGGGGTGGGTCAAACGATACCACGAGAGCCGCGCTTCGTCAACTCATGCCGCCAGCCGCCGGCCGAGTACAATCGACTGATGGAAATCCTCCCTGCTGACCTGAAACGGGTCTCCGTCTTCCGCAGTGCTTCCGACGAGGAATTGGGGGAGATCTTGGCGGCATGCACACTCCGTGGCGTCGAAGAAGGTGAATACTTCTTCATGCAGGGAGACCCAGCAGGGCATGCGTACGTGCTCGTAGGGGGCCAGGTGAAGTTGCTGCAGTCGAATCCCCAAGGTCAAGCAGTCAATCTCCGCACCATCTATCCCTGGCAGTTGTTTGGGGCGCTGGGCGCAGTCAGAGAAACCGCTGAGTACCCGGCGAGCGCCCAGGCTCTCGAGGAGAGCTCAGCGCTCGCCCTCTCCACCGCGTTCCTGAAATCCCTGCTCAGCACGCGACCGCACCTTTCCATGGACCTGATGCAGCTGATGACATCCTACATCCTCGAAATGCAGACGCGCTATCGAGAGCTGGCAACCGAGAGAGTTGAGCAGCGCATCTGTCGCGCCCTGCTGCGGCTCGTAACTCAGTCCGGCCATCAGGGGGAGCACGGTGTTGAGCTGGCTTTCTCGCGGGAAGATCTGGCCGAAATGACGGGGACCACCCTGCACACCGTGAGTCGCGTGCTCGCCGATTGGCATCGTCGAGGCCTGGTCGAGGCTGGCAGAGAGCGCGTGAGGATCCTGCAACCGCACGCTCTGGTCCGTATTGCGGACGGCCTCCCCTAGAACGGTGCCATTGCTTGCGCTGGCGCAAAGACGGCCTCCCCTAGAACGGTGCCATTGCTTGCGCTGGCGCAAAGACGGCATCCCCGAAAGCATATAGTATGGGGTTGATGGATGCCCCTCTCCTGTCCGCGTCGACCACGGTTGCGCGGGCACTCCAGGATTATCCTGAAATCATGGGTGTGTTGGTTGGAAAGCGCACAGCGTGCGTTGGTTGCAGCATGGGTCGGTTCTGCACACTCATGGACGCGTCCATCAGCTACAACCTGTCGTGGGATGCGTTCCTCGCTGACTTGAAAAGCGCGGTCAAGGAATTGAACGGTATCAAAGGAGGCAAGTATGGCTAGGAAAGTCGGTGTCTTGGCACTCACCTCAATTGCGGCGCTCCTGCTGGCTGCCTGCGGCCAGTCGAAGGAGAACAACAGAATAACCTACTCGCTCAAGTCGAGCCTGGACGGCGGGCAAATGGTGTATGTCGGTATGGGGGGCGCCATTGACGGCGTCGTCAATCCGCGGCTGCAGGCCAAAGTCGGCGACATCCTCACCATCAACTTCATGAGCGGCGAGGGCGCGGAGCACAATATCGTGCTTCCCGACTTCAACGCCAATTCGGGCCCCGTGGTTGGCCAAGGCAGCACCGCCAGCGTTACGTTTGGGATCGACAGGCCGGGTACATTCGCCTATCTATGCGACTTGCCCGGGCACCGGGAGGCCGGGATGGAGGGAGTGCTTGAAGTGGCTGGCAGCACTGCCGCAGCCGCCAGCGCCCCTGAATCATCGACTGGGTACGGATCTTCCGATATGCCGGCAGTCGCAGACGAGGCAGCGCCCGCAGACGCGCCCGGAAGTGCGGCCCCTGGCACGGCGACCGGCGTGGACATCACCCGTGACCCAACTGACTTGCCGGGACCGCTCGGCGGCAGAGGTCCAGAAAACGTGCGCCTTGACCTGACGACCACGGAAGTGGTTGGTCAGCTGGCGGACGGCACCACCTTCACCTACTGGACCTTCAACGATCTTGTGCCAGGCCCATTTTTCCGGGTACGGGTAGGGGATACGGTCGAGGTTCACCTGAAGAATAGTGCCACCAGCACGATGCCCCATTCGGTGGATTTCCACGCGGTAACCGGACCCGGGGGTGGCGCGGTCTTTACGTCCTCTGCTCCAGGTCAGGAAACGTCCTTCAGTTTCATGCCCCTAAATCCCGGCCTCTATGTCTATCACTGCGCCACGCCAATGGTGGCTCTTCACATAGCAAACGGGATGTACGGCCTGATCTTGGTCGAGCCGGAGGGCGGACTGGCGCCGGTTGACCGCGAGTTCTACGTGATGCAAGGTGAGATTTACACCACGGGCAATTTCGGCGATCAAGGTGCCCAGACGGCCGATGTCCAGAAGTTGTTGGACGAACGCCCGGACTACTATGTGGTGAATGGTGCGGTGAACGCCCTGACCACACAGCACCCGCTCAAAGCCAACGTGGGAGAGACGGTACGAATCTACTTTGGCGTCGGAGGGCCCAACCAAACCTCGGCCTTCCACGTCATTGGTGAGATCTTCGACAGGGTCTTCAATCTTGCGTCGCTTACCGCGCCGCCGCTCACTGACGTGCAGACGGTGCTCGTCCCGCCGGGAGGAGCCGCCGTGGTCGAGTTCGGCGTTGAGGTCCCGGGGCGATACATACTGGTTGACCACGCCCTATCTCGGCTTCAGCGCGGACTCGCAGGATATCTACTGGTGGAGGGCCCCGAGGCCCCGGAGATATTCAGCGGCACGCCCGTGCCGTGAAGCGGTCACTAGCTCCCGGATCCCAACAGCGGAGACCTGCGAGAAGTACCGCAGGTCTCCGTTCATCATGGGAGGAGCAGGGTCCTGCTCCTCCCAAGGCTATAATCGCCAAATGCGGCAGGCGATCAATTCCAGGCGTCTGATCGGGAAGTCCGTGGCCCTGTTCCTCGCTATCGAGTGGCTGATGATGGCAATCCCCTTGCCTCTCGAAAAAGCGAGTGCCTTCGCCTTGGTCGGCCTGAGACGGGAAAGATTCCCCATCAGCACGGTGTCACCCGCTGACATCGCCCTGGATGTGGGAGATCTCGACGCGATGTTCGCCTCGCATGCGATATCCGCTACGAAGGCGGCGGACGAATTCCGGGTGCTGGTCCTTGGCGATTCGACAATCTGGGGTCTGGGCCTCACACCGCAGCAAGTCCTTCCGGGCCAACTAAACGTCTTGGGTCTCACCTGCGGCATCAAAAACCTAAGGTTCTATAACCTCAGCTTCCCCAGGTCCTCTGCTTCCAAGGATCTCATGATCCTCGATCACGCTATGGCCTATCAGCCTGATGCCATTGTGTGGCTCCTGACCTGGTACACGTTGATGCCCAAGACGAGGGTGGATCATTGGATCGTGGATCAGAATCCTGCTGAATTTACGCGCCTTGCCACACAGTTCGGTTTCTTGCCCCGTGACTACGTCGCGCCCGGTTGGGCTGAGTCGCTGTTCAACCGAAATCGAAGCCTTTTCCGGACCCTGCGGTTTCAACTGTACCCAGTTGTTGAGTTGGCAACCGGTCAGGATCAGATAGCCGGCCCGCCCCAGGTGCTCGTGAAGCAATTGACCAGTGACCAGACATTCGAGGGTCTCAAGCCACCCACGCTACGAAGAAATCAGGTGTCGTTGGATCAGGTAGCGGCGTTTCATCGAATGGCGGCGGGCGTGCCCGTCTTGATGGTCAATTCGCCCATACTCATCCTGGAAGGCCGGCCAAACAGCGACCTGCGCTACAACAGCTACTATCCGCGCTGGGTCTACGACCAGTACCGGCTCTACCTGGCCGAAGCGGCATCCGTCAACGGCTGGGCCTACTTGGATCTGTGGAATGTCTTCCCGGAGGAGCTTTTCGCGGACACGCCTTTGCACCTTGTTCCGGCGGCACATCGCTTGCTTTCGACCTATCTGGCTCCCGATATCGGCAAGATGTGTCCACAGGGCTGAATGCTCAGGCATGTTGGCCCCATACTCTGCATTGGCTGACATGGCGTGTCGAGCGACGCCCGGTTTCGATCGCCTAGTCAGGCTCCAAGAGGCGACACTCCCTGGCGTGTCTTTGAGGTCCGCTTGCCGGGTGCGCCCAGGGTAGCCTACTCCCGAGACTTTGCACGGCGCCAAAGTCCGTCCATTTCCTCCAGAGAGAGCTCAGACAGCCGGCGGCGCTGATTCCGACATTCCTGCTCAATGAAGGCAAACCGCTCCGAGAAACGATTGTTGGCTCCGCGCAAGGCTGACTCGGCGTCGACTCCTTTCCAGCGCGCAAGGTTCACCAACGCAAACAGGAGATCGCCGAGCTCACTTTCCACCGCGTCGGGGTCGCGTGCAGTCTCGACTTCTTTGATTTCCTCCTGCAGCTTCTCGAGCACGCCATCGATGTCCGGCCAATCGAAGCCGACACGTGCGGCGCGCCCCTGGAATTCCTGCGCGCGGCTCAAGGCCGGCATGGACGCGGGAACGCCGGTCAGCAACCCCACGGCATCTCCTTTGCCGTGACGCTCCCCCTCCTTCAGCTTCTCCCAGTTGGCCAGGACGCCTTCGACCGCCGTGAGGTGGAGGTCGCCAAAGACATGAGGATGACGGCGGATGATCTTGTCGTAGATTCCTTTGCTGACATCATTCAGCGTGAACTTCCCGCCTTCGGCCGCGATCTGGCAATTCAGAATGATCTGAAGCAGCAAATCACCGAACTCTTCACGCATGGACTCCTCGTCCCCTGCGTCCATTGCCGTCATGGCCTCGTAGGACTCTTCCAGCAGGTGCCGGCGCAATGAGGCATGAGTCTGCTGCCGATCCCACGGACAGCCTTCGGGCGATCGCAGCTGAGCTACCACCTGCTGCATTGACTCAAGTGACGAACCCTTCTCCAGTGGCGAAACGTATAGGCATGCTTCGCGCCCGGCGGACCCCGTTGCGCCAAGGTCAGCGAGGCGGAGCTGCTTTGGCATGGGAAAAGCTTCCCCTCCCGCCTGCAGCAGCGCGACTCCATGATCGGCAGGATATGCTGTCAGTAGAACGGCCCGCACTCGGGCAGCGGTTTCTCCCATTTCGAGATCAGTCACAATGGCGGGATGATCCGGCGGGAAAGGCGGCACGAGCGCGCCTTCGAGGTCGGCTGCGCTGCATATCGTCAGGCAGGGATGTGCGTCCATACCCGGCATCGCGAGGGCCGCATCAAGTGCCGAGATGCCGCCGAGGATCTGCAGCTCCATGCCATCCTGCTGCGCGAGACGGGCAATCTCGCGACAGGTACCGTCGGCTCCAACCAGTGGATGGCCCGGCACGGCGTAAACAACGCCTTGGGTTCGCTTTCCAAGATCCAGCACACGTTGCGCCAACGCCCTCTCTTGCGCGGCAGATCCGGACACGTCCGGGGCGGCGTTTTCCATGTGGTGGATCACTACATTCGGGGGCAACGCAGCAAGGACGGGATGCTGGTGGAGGCGCACCCAGACCTCGGCCGCGCTGCTAAGCACTGCCCAGGCCCGGCGAGTGATCAGATCTGGATCGCCCGGTCCCAGGCCAACCATTGTTATCCCGTTCATACCTACTCCTTGCCCTCAATTACTCATCAAGAGCCGCTCCCCGTGCAGGAATACGCGCAGGGTTTGGCGGAAGCGTTCTGGCTGGGGGCGAACGACAGTATACCCGGGAGGACGGCGACCACCGCGCAACGCGTCGGGCTCAATCGTAGTATGATCGCTACCCACGGAGGGCAAGCCCTATGGGCAGAACTGCATACAAATCGAAGAAGACACCCGCCGCGCGTGGGCGCGCCCGGCCGGACTCCATCCAGCTGGTCGGGATCGCTGTGATCGTTCTGGTGTTGGCTGCGATCGCCTGGTTGGCGCTCTCTGACTCTGGGCAGGCGAGCGTCCCCAAGCAGTGGCCAGAGCCGCCCCCGATGACACTGGACCCTGCCCGAACATACTCAGCGGCCATTGCGATGGCAGACGGCGGCGAGTTCGAAATCGAGCTGTATTCAAAAGAAGCGCCCGTGGCCGTCAACAACTTCGTATTCCTGGCCCGGCAAGGGTATTTTGATGGAGTCACTTTTCACCGCGTCCTAGAAGGTTTCATGGCCCAAGGCGGCGATCCGACCGGCACGGGAGGCGGCGGGCCGGGCTATCGGTTTCCGAATGAAGACAGCGCGCTGCGCTTCGACAAGGCTGGCGTGGTTGCCATGGCTAATGCAGGGCGCGACACCAACGGCAGCCAGTTCTTTATCACCTTCGGTCCTCAGCCCCGACTCGACGGGGACTACACGATC
The DNA here is from genome assembly GCA_035471605.1 of Anaerolineales bacterium. Taxonomy (GTDB): domain Bacteria; phylum Chloroflexota; class Anaerolineae; order Anaerolineales; family Villigracilaceae; genus Fen-1038. Next base: position 18,183 of record DATIPW010000210.1, read on the forward strand.
TTTGGGCAGGTGATCAGGGGCATGCAAGTGGTCAACGGCTTGACGCTGCGCGATCCAAACGAGAATCCGGCGTACCCGGGCGACGCCATCGCAACCGTCATCATCACAGAACGCTAGCGCAAACATGCAAGGCCAGAAGTTCGCAGGCGGATCGGTTGCTCAGTACCTGCGGCAACTTCCCGAGGACCGGGCAACCCTGATGGGCGAGCTGCGCAGGGTGATCCTGCAGAATCTGCCTCTCGGCTGCGGAGAGCGACTCGACTCCGGGGCGATCTTCTACGAGATCCCCCTGACGACCTATCCGCACACCCACAATCGACGTCCCCTCTGCATGGCGGCGCTGGCCTCGCGGAAGTCGTATGTGACCCTGTACCTCATGGCCGTGTACGCGGACCCGGCAACTGCTCGGTGGTTTCGCACGGCACACGAAAGGAGCGGGAAGAAGCTGGATATGGGAAAGTCCTGTGTGCACTTCAGTAACCTTAAGGACGTGCCCATGGGAGTGGTCGGCAGGGCGATTGCAAACATACCAGTCGAGACGTACATCCGCTTCTATCAGAACGCCCGAAAGAGACGGCAGCGTCACAAGTAGAGCGCCTCGGACTCTGGCGCCGGCGCGGGCGCGCGCCGGATTGACAGTTTTGTTCCCACCTGTGCTACATTGGTCGCTGAGACTGCCTCAACATTCAGAGTAGCCGCAGGCATAGCACTTGCGGCACCCTTCTTCGTTTACAACGGCGGCCTCGCCGCACTCAGGGCACAGATCCCCGATTCGATTCCGCTGGGCAATCCCCACTGCCGGCCCACCGGCAGTTCGCTCCACCTCGGCCGCCGGACCGGTTGCCACAGCGTCGTTTACGCGCTCATCTTTCAGCCGCAGATACTGATCCAGGATCTGGCCAATTCCGTCCGGTAGGGATCGCACCCGGTTGGGGCCAAAGCCCAAGGAGCGCCCGCCGCCTATGCCCAGCAGCTGCCGCATCACCTCGCGGAGTCGCTCTGTAGCCAGTACGGGTGACGACATGCGCAGTATGTATGAGATCAGCCGGCCTATTGCCTCGGACACCGCAGCGGTTTCGGAACCGGCCTTTGCCGTATTGATAAAGGCCTCGAACGGTTGGCGCCCGCCATTCTCATTGATGGTTACGAAGGCCTTGCCCACCGGCGTGTCGATGGTGTAGGTTTGTCCCAAAAGCGCTGGAGGGCGCGGTTTCTTGCCGTCTGCCCACGAAGCCACAGGCGGATGAATTCCGGGCCCGGTCCCGGTTGCCGCTGACAGCTTCTTCTCAGCGGTCTCCTTCGTTTCCAGAACTACCTTCTCGCGAGTTCCTGTGACGTAGACGGTGATACCCTTGCATCCCAATTCCCACGCAAGCATATACGCGCGCGCCACGTCGCCTTCCGTCGCGCCCTCCGGGAAGTTGACGGTCTTGGAAAGCGAATTGTCCACGAAGGCCTGAAGCGAGGCCTGCATTCGGACGTGCTCTTCGGCGGAGATGTCTCCCGATACCACGAAGACGTCGCGAAGGTCGTGCGGCAGTTCCGTGATCTCCTGGCAAGTTCCCAAACGCATGACGCGTTCCACAATCTCCTGGCGCTTCTCCTCGCCCAGCCCCAGCTTCCGCAACGCGGCATCGAATCGCGGGCTGGCATAGGGAAGTTGCAGGTCGCGGCCGCCGTCGTTTACGTGTCGCACATAGGCAAGGGCAAACACCGGTTCGCAGCCATATCCTTCACATCCTGCCACCGTGGCAATGGTCCCCGTGGGGGCCACAGTGGTTTGTGCCGCATTGCGAATCCCGTGCCGATGCAAACCGTCAAGGACCTTGTCCCAGTCGAGTTTCGGTCGGCCATATCCGTCGCGCACAGCGCCGCGAGGTTGAGGGGGCCTCCATTGCAGATCGTCCATGTCATAGATGGACCCCTGAATCGCCGGAAACGGGCCTCGCTCCTCTGCCAGCGTAATGCTTGTCAACATCGCGTGATACCTGATGTACTCCATGACCTGCGCGCCGAATTCCTGACCCGCATCAGAGCCGTAGCGCACACCAACATGGTACATCAAGTCAGCGAGGCCCATGATTCCCAATCCAATCCGGCGCGCTTGATGTGCGGCCTCCGAGAGCTGGGGCACCGCCGGAACGTAGGCATTGGCCTCGACCACATCATCCAGGAAACGGGTGGAAAGCGCGACGCTTTGGCGCAGGGATTCCCAATCCACGGAGCCATCCGGGCCGCAGTGCTGATTGAGGTTCACAGAACCCAGGCAGCAGTTCTCGTACGGGCCAAGCCACTGTTCTCCGCAGGGGTTGGTGGCCTCCAGCGGATAAAGGTGCGGGACCGGATTGCTGCGATTCGCGGCATCCAGGAACAGCACCCCCGGCTCGCCGTTGTGGTGGGCCTGCCGCACAATCCTTTGGAAGAGATCACGCGCCCGGACGGTCCTGTGAACCAGGATTGGAACGCCAGCCGCCTCCAATTGCTCAAGCGTCCCTCCCAGCTCGCGGTAGCGTGGATCCCGGACATCAGGAAAACGAAGCTCCCACTCCCCATCATCGCGCACGGCCCGCATGAATGCATCTGTGATCCCAACAGAGATGTTGAAGTTTGTAATCTGGTTCTCATCCGTCTTGCAGGTGATGAACTCCTCCACGTCAGGATGATCGATCCGCAGCACGCCCATGTTGGCACCGCGCCGCGTTCCCCCCTGGGCAATCTCACCAAAAGCGTGGTCATAGACTCGGAGGAAACCTACAGGGCCAGTGGCCTCACCTGCCGAAGTCTTCACAATTGCGCCATGGGGCCGCAGACGTGAAAAGGCAAATCCATTTCCGCCACCAGTTTGCTGAATCAGCGCCGCGTCGCGAAGGGTCTGGAAGATGCCCGCCGCATCTCTACCCATGTCGTCCGTGATCGGCAGAACAAAGCACGCGGCCAGCTGGCCCAGCGGCGTCCCCGCTCCGGTAAAAGTGGGCGAATTGGGGAAGAACTTGCGACTGGTCAGCAGGCCGTAGAATTCCGTCGCCCTTTGACCCACGTCGCCATTCCACTGCTCCTCGACGCGGGCAACATGGAAAGCGACCCGCCAGAACATCTCTTCAATCGTCTCAGCCGCTTTCCCATCCTGGCCGCGCCGGATGTAGCGGCGTTCAAGCACTTGCCGGGCATTGTCCGTCAAGGTGATCCTGCCCAGCGCTTCCGGCAGTGGAGGTGTGGGAGGCACTTGAGGCCTGAAAGTGCGCAAGGTCTTCGCTTTCATTTTCTACTCCCAGACTGGGAACAAGAACCCACTTTACGAATCACTCAAAACATCGCCATCCGGTCGTGGATGGCGGCCGGGAATTGCCGGTCTTCAGCTCTTCAAGAGACTGTCGATTTCCTTGCGAAGCGCGCCCAAATCATCGAGGCGCAGATACACAATCGCGTAGCGAACGTACGCAATCTGATCCAGTTCCTTCAATCCGTTGATCACCATGTCGCCGATAATGCGGGACGAGACTTCGGGCTTTCCGAGGCGCTGAAGTTCAGACTCGATTTGCCCCACCAGGCGCTCGATATCCGCGGCGGATACCGGACGCTTTGCGCATGCGATGCGGATGCCGCTCTCCAACTTCTCTCGATCGAATTCCTCCCGGGTACCATCCTGCTTGATAATGAGCGGCGCGGAAAGTACAGGACGCTCGTAGGTGCTGAACCGCTGCTTGCAGCGGAAACACTCGCGCCGCCGCCTGATCCCGCCATGACTGTCGTGGGAGGTGTCGAGTACTTTCGAGTCGTGGAACTGGCAATAGGGGCAGCGCATCGGGAAGGATCTCAGAACAGATGTTAGCGCCATATGTAGGGTGTTCAGGGGTCCTACCCATACATATGGCGACTGCCCTGCATTCTAGCACACCACGCGCCCCACTTCAAGCCTGCCTTTCGCCAGCAACCTTAAATGATTTCTTGTCAAGGTTCTCGTGGGGCAAACGGCGGGTTGCGATATCTGTGCCACGCTCCCAGAGTCCATTGCTGCGCCGCGTGAGTCTCGCTCGGCCGACATCACCCCCCGCGGTAGAGCAGCATCGGCGTCGAGTCAAGCACCCCCACCTAGCGGTGCGCGCGTTGCGGTGGGGCAGACCCCACGGCTCGTGCGGTCCCGGCGTGCAGAGCCGTCGCCCCGTTTTTGGCGTCGTCCCGAGGACACCCGTGCAAACAGGCGCCGTTTCACGGGCAGAAATCACCTTTCGGGGCTAATTGAAGTGTCATGGGCAATTCATTGACTACCCTCCGTCCGCCATGGGGCGGAGGGCGTAGCCGGAAGAAAGCGCGCCGCGCAGCCGGCGTTTCCGGGCGCGGGTCAGTCCCTGGTTTTGACACTGGTCTGCTTAGCTGCTATACTTGGCGACGGAGATTGAACTATCACTGCCCCATGGGCAGTTGTGCAGGTCGTGAAGCAATGCTGCGAAAGACCCCTCCCAGTGCTCAGCCGCGGCGGGGTCGTTTTGTGTGCCCGCAGGTGAGCCGAACCCGCTCTGGCCGGTTCTGACGCACTGCTGGCTCACGTCGGCGAGAGGCAAGGGAATGGCCAAACAAGGCAAACTACGCATAATCCCCCTGGGGGGGCTTGGGGAAGTCGGCAAGAACATGACCGCCTATGAATTTGATCACAAGATCATCATCGTAGACGCCGGAATCATGTTCCCCGAAA
>DATIPW010000211.1:0-3225 GCA_035471605.1 Anaerolineales bacterium
GTCGATCCATGGCTTGCCCGCCAGCTGCGCGAGGAAGTCCTGGGTATACGGGGCGTCCTTGCCCACGACGTGGAAGACGTAGCGCTGGGATCGCTCCCGCAGACGGGCCATCAGTGCAGCCAGGAAATCGGTGCCCACGGCCGCGCCGGAAATGGGGATGCACACATGGATCGGCTCGGACGCCCCGGCGTCGAACTGGAGTCTTTTCCAGGCCACCTGGTGCTCGTCCAGTGGCTGCCCCAGCTGGGGATGGATCAGGTAGGGCACCACTTCGACGCGCGGTCCGTGGCCGAACTGCTCGCCATACTCCACGAATTTCCTCTGAGTGTGCAGGCTGGGCACCACCAGCAGGTCGGCGCCGTCCACGTGCCAGATCTGCTGAAACGTATCGTCGGTGACTGATACCGCCAGCACCATGCTCACGCCTTCGCGATCCTGCAGCGATTGCTTTACGGCGGCCAGTTTGTGCGCCAGGCCGAAATGCGTGCACGCCACGAGGATCCGCTCGGGACGCTGCATGCGCTCGGTCAGCAGTCGGGCGATCTGGTCGTGGATGTCCTGGGTGTTGCGGCGCAGCGTGTTGCGGTAGGCCCGGTTGAGTTGCGCTCTGAATGGCCCGCCCTGCAGCCAATCGAAGATGACCTTGCCCACCGGGTTGACGCTGGTGAAGCGGTGGATGGATTGAATGGAGCGGTCCTGGCTGCCGAGCACCACCGGGTTGACCGTCTCGGGCAGCCCGTGATACAGGGCGTCGGCGACCCTGAGATGGCCAAGCCCCGCGGGCGCATAGGCAAGGACAAGCAGCAGCTTGCGATCAGTGAGTTGGGCGACGGTCGAAGGTTTCATCCGCCAAGCGTACCCGATAATCCGCCGGATCGTGCGAAGCCGGCGGCGCCAGCATGCCTGCAGACTTGCTGCCGGCCTCCGCAGTCGACGCCGGGCGGCAGGGCTGGCCGCCCGTCCACCCCGGCTCGCGGCCACGTGTTGGCACCTGGCGCGTGCTGACTTGGCCCCACCGGACCCCGTGGCCCCACTGGAAGCGCGTTCATGGTGAAACGCGCCACGCTACCACGGCCCGCCCCTGTTAAGGATCATGGTGAACGGCTCGAACAGATGATAGCTCCGTGAGAGTAGCTGCCTGGGCCTTGACAACCTGTGCAAAACCCGGATAAACTGACAATACCTGTTCAGCATGTGTATATATGACCCGAAAGGTAAGATTAAGAGGAGAAGATGATGACAAGTATTGGTTCGAAATTGGGAATGTTGGCTCTCGTAGCCGTACTGGGGCTGGCCGCATGCGCACCGCAGCCCACGCCGGAGCCGACCCCCATTCCCCCGACGGCCGCTCCAACCGAGGAGCCGATGGCCATGGATATTGTTGACACCGCGTCTGCGGATGGGCGCTTTACCACACTTCTGGCGGCGGCCGATGCCGCTGGCCTGGTTGAGGCACTCAAGGCCGAAGGTCCGCTGACCGTTTTCGCGCCGACGGATGAGGCGTTCGCGTCGCTGCCCGAAGGCACGGTTGACGAACTGCTCAAGCCCGAAAACAAGCAGGCCCTGGCCGATATCCTGCTCTACCACGTGGTCGACGGGAAGGTCATGGCAGCGGATGTTGCGGCCCTGACGTCAGCACCTACCCTGCTCGGGAAGGACGTAGCCGTGAAAATGGACATGGGCAATGTGTATATCAATGACGCCCAGGTGATCCTGACCGACATCGAGACTTCGAATGGCGTCATCCACGTGATCGATTCGGTGCTGCTGCCTCCGGCGGAGGAAGAAGCATCAATGGGGACGATCGTGGACGTGGCAGCTGCCGACGGCCGCTTCCAGACGCTCTTGGCTGCGGCGGGGGCCGCCGGACTGGCGGAAACGCTTTCCGGTGAAGGTCCGCTGACCGTCTTCGCGCCCACGGATGAGGCATTCGCCAAGCTCCCGGCCGGGACGGTTGAGGGTTTGTTGGAGCCGGACGCCAAGCAGCAGCTGACGGACATCCTCCTGTACCACGTGGTGGATGGCAAGGTCATGGCCGCGGACGTGGTGGGCCTGACGAGCGCGCCCACGGTCTTGGGCAAAGACATCAGCATCAGCATCAAGGATGGCAAGGTATTTCTGAACGACACGATTGAGGTGATCATTACCGATATCGAGGCCTCCAACGGTGTGATCCACGTAATCGACGGGGTGCTTTTGCCGCCGCAGTAAGGCAATGTTGCACCGAGGCATATGCAAGCAGGCAGGACGGGCCGCAAGGCCCGTCCTTCTCTTTGCATATCGCGCGTTGTGCCGGGCGGCGGTGATTCAGCCCGCTTCGGAGGCCTGCCACACGAAGTTTCCGCGAATCAGCCGAAGCTGCCCCGCAGCACCCACACAATTACGATGAAATAGTACAAGCCCGTTGCCAGCCCTTCAGCAGCCAGGTACTGCCTGTAAACCCGCGAGAACTCCGGCGAAATCGAATCGGCGGGCTTGGGTGCCAGCTGGAAGAACCTGGGCTCGATCAGCCTGGCCATGGCTCCGCCGACGACGAACGCAATCGCCACCAGGATCACCTTGGCAATCAGCAAGCCGCCCAGGGGATAGCCCGCCAGCAGCCAGATGATCCCGGAGACGACCAAGAGTCCAGTTCCGAGCAGGATGAGGCGGGTGATTGCGGGAGCCACCGCCAGAAAGCCGGCCAGGACGGCGCGATCTGTTCTGGCTTTGCCGAGCAGCGCCAATTTGGTCGTGGCCGCTCCGAGGGCCAAGCCCAATCCGACAAAGTGCAGCAATCGCAAGAAGATGATCAGGTTCATGTCGCATTCCTCCGTCTATGAAAGCCGGCGCCAGGCATTCGCTCTTGCTCGGTTGCCCGGACCTGTGGGAAGGCCAGAAAAATCGGGCAAGTGCAACCGATAATGTGTATTTTACAGGATGGGCGCGTTGAGGTCAGGTGTCATTTGTCATCAGTCGTGCTGGGGAGAGCCGCTGGTGCCCTCGGAGGCCCGCGTGAGTGAAAGGGGGGGCTTGAGGGGCGGCGGGCAGGGAGCCGAGCCACCATCGCCAACGTTGGCCCCCGCAGCCCAACCCATGGCGTGCCGCCACCCGAAACTCGCGGGCCTCGTGAAGAATTTCCCAATATTGCTTTTATTGGCCTGATTCAGTAGAATCCTCGTAATTCGACGATTGTCGGACGGGGCGTGTTTGTGGGCTGAGGAAGGCCTTGGGCGGGACGCAGGT
>DATIPW010000212.1:0-7371 GCA_035471605.1 Anaerolineales bacterium
GCACCGATAAAGGCAGGGGTGAACCTGTGGATCCAGGAGTTGCTGCCCCCGGGGATCCAGCACGTGGGTCTGGTACCCGGGCTCAGTCCTGCGCTGCTTGGAAGGACCGAACTGGGAATCAAGGCGGCTCATGACGAGCTATTCCAGCGGACCATCATGATGGTGGTCACATCTCGTGGATCATCCGAGGCAACCGAGCAGCTTGGCTTGAACCTGGCGCGACTGCTGGGTGCGAAACCGATGCTGATCGATCAAGCGGAAGCCGACGGCATCATGACTACGGCGCACGTCCTGCCGCAGCTTGCGGCATCGGCGCTGATCGAGGCCTCGATGGGCAGCGGTGGCTGGATGGAGGCGCGCAAGCTGGCCGGACGGCCCTTTGTGAGCGTAACGGGCGGCATGGCCTACTACGATGATCCAGCATCTGTGGAGGCGGAAGTAGCCCCCAATCCAGATAGGGTGGCTCATGGCCTGGACGTTCTCATCGCTGCGCTGGGGCGACTACGCGACGACATAGCCGCGCAAGATGGGGGTCGCGTGCGCGAACGGCTGGAGCACAACTTCAGGGCGCGCGAACGCTGGCTTGACGAGCGAAACGCCCCGAATTGGCTCGCCGAGGGGCCTGAGCCTGTGGAGATGCCGGGCGCCGGGGAGCAACTCACCAGGCTGCTCTTTGGCGGACGCATAGCCGAAGCCAGCCGCGCTCATCGACGTCGGCCCGCGCGCTAGCCACAGGATGACCTGAGAAATTGTCCCGGAGCAGGAAATCTTTGTGCTTTTGCTACGTGCTGGAGTGCGCGGACGGCAGCTTCTACACGGGCTGGACCACGGATCCCGAGCGTCGCTTGAAAGATCACAACGCAGGACGCGGTTCGCGGTACACGCGAAACCGCAGACCAGTCCGCCTGGTGCATGTGGAATCCCAAGCCAGCCCCAGTGAGGCGATGAAACGTGAGCGTGCCATCAAGCGCATGACGCGCTCGCGAAAGCTGGAGCTTGTGTCCAAGCCGATCGTGAGCAGCGCGTCCAGGCGTCGTCGCGAACCACCAAGGCGGGGTTCAGTCCGTGAAAAGCGGTAGGTGACCGAGGGACAAGATCTCTTCCCACCTGGACCGATCACCTTCCGTAAGCACGGCAGCCTCCTTGACGACGACGGCCCCGGCTCGCTCCATCAGCGCGCGCATTCCTTGAAGCGTGGAACCTGTGCTGACGACGTCGTCCAGGATGACGACGGTACTACCGGCAAGCAAGGAACGATCCTTCTCGTCCAGGACGAGAAGCTGGGGCAAACCGGTGGTGATGGAGAGAGTCTCAGCCCGGAGCGCATCACCCATGTAGGGCTTGTAGCTCTTCCTCAGGACAACATAGGGTTTGTCCAGTTCCAAGGCCAAGGTGTGCGCCAGTGGTATCGACTTTGCCTCGGCCGTTACCAGGGCGTCAAATTTCATGGGGCGAAGCGAACGCCCAAGCTCGCGTGCGCAGGCCTGGACAAGTTCGGTATCGCCCAGGATGTTGAGAATGGCGATGCGGAGCCCGGGCTTTATCTCAAACAATGGAAGATGACGTTCCAATCCGGCGATGTTGGTCGAGTAGTATTCGCGTTTGGTCATTCTTCCCTCCGCCAGGGTCGTGCACCGGACGCGAAGTTTATCATACCGATGGCGAGGAGGTGTTCTTGAGACCGCAAGGTTATAATCGTGTCGCGCAACCCAAAACACGCGACCGATGGATGGCGGAGGCCAGCGCGTACCCCCATGCTAATAGACCTGCGGCTTGGCGACATCTTGCGCCTTCGCAAGCCTCATCCATGTGGCTCCCACGAATGGAAGGTGGTCCGGCTGGGGGCTGATATCGGCCTGGAATGTACGGGCTGCAAACGGAGGATCATGCTGACTCGTAGGGATTTGACGAAACGCGTCAAGGGGCATCCCTCCCGCCGCGAGGATCTGGCCCATGCCCAGTAGGCCGCACATCGTATTCTGGTTCTCCGATACCGGAGGTGGCCACCGATCAGCTGCCGAAGCGATCATTGAGGCGATGGAGCGTGAGTATGGGGATCTGTTTACGGCGCAAATGGTTGACTTTTTCAAGGACTTTGGGCCCGGGCCCATGCGCCGCATGCCAGACCTGTATCCTGAGATGGTCAAGGCCAAGGCGGTCTGGCAGGCATCTTTCTACGCAACGGACGGCCGCACACAGGCACGAATGATGACGGCTTCCCTGTGGCCGCTGATGCGCTCAGCGATGCGCAAGCTGGTGCAAACACATCATGCCGATTTCCACGTTAGCGTTCACCCGCTGGCGACTTCCACCGCATTGAAGGCCCTGGGTTCGAAGCGGCCTCCTTTTTATACGGTCGTGACCGACCTGGTCACCACGCATGCGCTGTGGTTTGATACGCGTGCTGATCGCATTCTGCTCCCCACTGAGATGGCGCGCGAGCGCGCACTGCACTACCGGATGACGCCTGAAAAACTGGAGGTGGTCGGATTGCCCGTGGCGCAGCGCTACTGCTCACCGCTGGGCAACAAGCGTGTGCTGCGACGGCGGCTCGGGTGGCCGCCGAATCTGCCGATGGTTCTGCTCGTAGGCGGCGGTGAGGGCATGGGGCCGCTGGCCAAGACCGCCAAAGCGATCGATGAATCTGGACTGAGATTGGGCCTGGCGGTGGTGTGCGGCCGCAATCAGAAATTGCAGGCTTCGCTGCGGCAGGAGCAATGGGAAAATCCCATCTTCATCTACGGCTTCACCAAAGACATGCCGGATCTGATGCGCGCCTCGGACGTGATCGTCACCAAGGCCGGACCAGGCACGATTACTGAGGCTCTGAATGCCCATCTACCCATCATCATGTACGCAAAGATTGCTGGCCAGGAGGACGGAAATGTGGCCTACGTGGAATCTGAGGGCGCTGGGGTGTGGGCACCAGAGCCTCATTTGGTGGTGCGGGCGCTCACCCGCTGGTTGAGCCGGCCGGATGAGCGCCAGACCGTGATCGAAGCGGCGCGGAGGGTGGCAAGACCGGATGCGGCGCGGTGCGTGGCGCAGATATTGGGAGAGCGCCTGAAACTGACGCAGCCAGCGGCACTGCCGCAGTCGCCGGAATGATCCGGGCTTAGTCCGCTGAGTTGGGGCACGCTCCACACGGGGGATAGATGTGCGGCGCTGTCCGGCTTGAGCCCATGCTTTCGCTGACGTATAATCTTCGCGTGCCGATCCTCGACCAGCACACGTTTGATTTCTTCAGCCGCAGTCCGGAACAAACCCGGCGCATCGGCGTGCGTCTTGGGCAGCACTTGGAATCGGGAGACCTCGTCTGCTTGCAGGGAGATTTGGGCGCCGGCAAGACGACCTTGGTGCAGGGCATGGCGCAAGGCTGGGGCTCCCTGGATGGCGCAACAAGCCCCACCTTCGTCCTGGTCAACGAGTACCGGCGGCCCGACGGTAGGATATTGTTTCACCTGGATGCCTATCGGCTGGAGTCGGCCACGGAGGCGGCGGAGCTGGACATCGACCGCATGCTGGGCGGAGGCTCTCTGGTGGTGGAGTGGCCAGAGCGCGTCCAGTCTGCTCTGCCCAAGCAGGAATTGCGGGTCATCATGGAGCATGTTGACGAAGAGCAACGTCGCATCCAGTTCGTGGCGCGGGGCGGGCGCTACGACGCGGTCATCGACCGTCTGCAACGTGAGATGTTCGGAGCGGCTTGATGCTTCTGGCCATCGATACATCAACAACACAGATGGGCCTGGCCCTGATCAACGGCGGCGGAGTGATTGTCGAGACAATCTGGAACAGCCCCGCGTACCACACCGTGGAGCTCGCACCGGCCGTGGCAGGTTTGCTGGAACGCGCCCACGCTACTGTGACGGAACTGGAGGCAGTGGCGGTTGCCATCGGGCCGGGCTCCTATACTGCGCTGCGAGTTGGATTGGGATTCGCCAAAGGCCTGGCGATGGCACGGAAGATCCCCATACTAGGCGTGCCCACGCTGGATATTCTGGCTGCCGGACAACCCAGTACCACTCTTCTTCTGGTGGCAATCCTGAGGGCAGGGCGCGGCCGGCTGGCCGTGGGCTGGTACAGGTCGTCCAAGCCAGCGGCCAACCGCCAATCGACACCAATCCAGGAATCAGAAAGCGGATGGGTCCCCAAAGGGACGCTTCGACTCCTCACCGTGGACGAGCTGGCTCGATCGATCACCAAGCCCAGCCTGGTCGCCGGCGAGCTGACCGAAGAGGAACGCCATCGACTTGCTCGCAGACGCGTCAAGGTGGTGCTTGCGCCCCTGAGTCGTTGTGTGCGTCGTCCCTCGGTGCTGGCGGAAATTGCATGGCGGCGACTGGGCTCGGGACAGGTCGACGATCTCACCAGGCTGGCGCCCGTCTATTTGCAGACCGCCGCAGCGGTGCCCGCATGATGGCACACGTGCGCAGGATGCAATCCGGCGACATTCCGGCGGTCGTGGCTATTGACCGGGCCTCGTTCACTCTGCCCTGGCCGGAAAGCAGCTACCGATACGAGGTCCAGACCAATGCAGCTGCCCTGTGTCTGGTTGCCGAGAACGGGGCCAGCGAAGTAGTGGCGATGCTCGTGGCATGGATCATTGCGGATGAGCTACACGTTGCGACGATCGCGACTCGGGCGGATCATCGCCGGCAAGGAATAGGATCGGAACTCTTGCGGACGGCCCTTGCCGACGCCAGACAGTGCGGCGTGAAGCGCGCCTTCCTGGAGGTGCGTGCGGGCAACCTTGCGGCGCAGGCCATCTATCGGAATTTTGGATTTGAGCCGTCTGGCCGGAGGGCTGCATATTACCGAGACAACGGTGAGGACGCGCTCCTCATGACGCTGGAATCCCTGGAGGCCGGATGAATCCGCACGAAGAACTGCAGACGATCGCCGCGCAGGTTGCTGGCTGCCAGGCATGCGTTCTCCATCATTCGCGCAAGCTCGCCGTTCCGGGTGAGGGGCCCGCTGAGTCCGAGATCATGTGTATTGGCGAAGGCCCCGGATTCCACGAAAACGAGCAGGGGCGTCCGTTTGTGGGAGCCGCAGGCAAATTCTTGGATGAGTTGCTGGCGGCTGCCGGATTGACGCGACCAGAAGTCTGGATTGGCAACGTGGTGAAGTGCCGACCTCCCGGAAACCGGGATCCGCTCCCAGACGAACTGGCAGCCTGTGACAAGTACTTGGAGCGGCAAATCAGAGTCATCAATCCCAGTATCATCATCACGCTGGGTCGCTATTCCATGTCGCGCTTCCTCCCGGGCGCGAAGATCAGCGCGGTGCATGGTCAGATGAAGAAAGTCGGGGAGCGCTATGTGATCGCCATGTTTCACCCCGCAGCGGCGCTGCATCAAGCGTCGCTCAAGCCTGCCATCCTGGCCGATTTTGCGAGACTGCCCCAACTGCTCGAGCAGGCACGCCAAGGCATGGGACGTTCAGCACCCCCTGCCCCCGCTGCCCCATCAGCGCCGGATGAAGATCCAAAGCAACTGAATCTGTTCTGATAGACTGAGCACCAGATGGCGGGGTCGGGCCGGGATCTCGGATGGAGCCCGAGCACAGCCCGCGACCTCCGGGTGCTACGCGGAGAGAAGGATGCCAACAAAAGAAGAATTGCTCACGAAGTTCGGCGACAGAAAGGCTGTTGTCAGCGTTTTGGGCATGGGCTACGTGGGACTGCCGCTGGCGGTGGCCTTTGCGGAGGCAGGATTCCACGTCGAGGGGATCGATCCAGACAGTCAGAAAGTGGACAGCTTCCGGCGGGGCGACTCGTACATCCAGGATATTCCCAGCACCACATTGCGACGCCTGAAGGATTCCGGCAGGCTCAACCTCAGTTCGGACTTTTCGGCCCTGCAATCTGCGGATGCCGTGAGCATCTGTGTGCCAACTCCGTTGCGCAAAACTGGGGATCCGGACATGTCATACATCCTGGCCGCGTTGGATGAGCTGTCGCGCCGTGTTCATCCCGGAATGGTTGTAGTGCTGGAATCGACCACGTATCCGGGAACCACGCGGGAAGTTGTAGTCCCCAGATTGACCGAGCCTGCTGGGCTGACGGTGGGCCAAGACCTGTTCATCTGCTACTCCCCGGAGCGCGTCGATCCCGGTCGGAAGGACTGGACGACCGCAAATACACCCAAAGTAATCGGTGGAATCACGCCGGCGTGTACCGAGGTGGCCAACGCGTGGTACTCCGCCGCGATTAAGACCGTGGTTCGAGTTTCCAGCGCCGAGGCGGCCGAGATGGCCAAGCTGCTCGAAAACACGTTCCGCATGATCAACATTGGCCTCGTAAATGAGCTGGCAATCATGTGCGAGCGTCTTGGACTGAATGTGTGGGAGGTAGTTGAAGCAGCAGCCACCAAGCCATTTGGATTCATGAAGTTCACTCCGGGTCCGGGGCTGGGTGGACATTGCATTCCCATCGACCCGATGTACCTTTCCTGGAAGATGAAGGAGATGAACTACAGCGCCCGTTTCATCGAGCTGGCATCGGAAATCAACACCAACATGCCGCGCTACGTGGTGAGTCGGATCCTCGAGGCCATGAATGATAGGGGGAAGACGCTCAAGGGGGCCCAAGTTCTGGTCCTGGGTGCGGCCTACAAGCCGGACATCGATGATGTGCGGGAATCACCGGCGCTGGATGTCATCGCATTGTTGAAGCAGAAGGGTGCCGCGGTTTCCTATCACGACCCGCTTATTTCGGAGATCCACCATGAGGGTGAGGGCTGGCGGATGGGAACTGTCGGCGATGTCATGGCGGCGGTGCGCCAGGCGGATGCGGTAGTCATCGTGACGCATCACTCGACGTATGACTACCCAGCCATCCTCGAGGAAGCGCAGTTTGTATTCGACACGCGAAACGCTTTGGGCGAGCTCGAGGACACGTCCGGCAAGGTGGTCAGGCTCTAATGCCCGTTTGCCACGGCGGATCGCGGCCAGAACCCTGGATCTGCCTGATACTCCCGTCCATTGCGCACCGATCTGAGTTGCGACCCACCGAGGCCACATGGCACACTATCTGATCACGGGGGCGGCGGGGTTTATTGGGGCCCGGACTGCGGCCTTGCTGTCTGCAGACGGTCATACCGTCGTGGGCGTTGACAATTTGAATGATGCCTATGACGTCCGCATGAAGGAATACCGCATTGGCGTCCTCGGGCAACTCCCTCGCTTTGAGTTTCGAAGGCTCGACATCTCACGAAAGGAAAAGGTGAAGAATCTTGCCAGGGAGCGCTTTGACGCCGTCATTCATCTGGCGGCAAGGGCGGGCGTGCGCGCCAGCGTTGAGAATCCAGGCTTGTTCTATGAGACCAACGTGATGGGCACGCTGTACCTTCTCGAACTTTGCCGTCAGGG
>DATIPW010000213.1:0-10653 GCA_035471605.1 Anaerolineales bacterium
AGGTCCGTGGCCTGTCTCTCGAGATCCCGGCGGAAGTCCGGATGGGCCACAGCGATCAACTGTTGGGTCCGCTGGCGGATGGACTGGCCGTACAGCGCCGCCACTCCGTACTCAGTAACCACATAGTGCACGTGGTTCCGGCTGGTCGTCACTCCGGCCCCGGGTTTTAGCATGTTCACGATCCGGCTGACCACCGTCCCATCCCTCAGGGTTGTGGTGCTGGGCAAGGCGATGATCGGCACGCCACCTTTTGACCGGGAGGCGCCATAGATGAAGTCCAGTTGGCCTCCGACGCCGCTGTACAATCGGGAGCCGATGCTGTCAGCGCATACCTGCCCGGTCAGATCGACCTCCAGGGCAGAATTGATGGCCACCATTCTGTCGTTCTGCGCGATCACGAAGGGGTCATTGACGTACTCCTGGCGATGGAACTCGCAGATCGGGTTGTCGTCAATCCAGGAGTACAGGGATTGCGTTCCCAGCACAAAGCCGACCACGATCTTGCCGGCGTGCAGGGTCTTGCGCGCGTTGGTGATCACTCCGCTCTCGACCAGATGCATCACGCCGTCTGAGAACATCTCGCTGTGAATGCCCAGATCCTTCTTGTTGTCCAGGAAGCCCAGGACCGCATCCGGGATCGCGCCGATTCCCATCTGCATCGTCGCCCCGTCTGGGATCAGCTCAGCGATGCAGCCGGCAATCTGCCTGCTGATCGCATCCCCGTCCCCGCCCATCCGAAGCTCGTGTACAGGGTAGTTGACCGGAACAATATGGTGCAGCCGGCTGACGTGGATGAAGGAGTCACCCAAGGTGCGGGGCATTTGCTCGTTGACTTCAGCGATGATGATCCTAGCGGACTCGGCAGGGGATTTCGTCAGGCCCACTTCCACGCCCAGCGAGCAGAAACCATGCTCGTCGGGCGGAGATACGTGAATCAAGGCCACGTCCACCGGAAGCACGCCGTTCTTGAAAAGCAGTGGAAATTCGGAAAGGAGGACGGGCGTGAAGTCCGCCCGGCCTTCCTGGACGGCCCTGCGCACATTATCGCTGATGAACAGCGTGTTCACACGCAAGTGGCCCAGCATGGTGGGATCGACGTAGTCCGAGGGGCCGATCGAAAGCGCCTGGCAGATCTCAACGTCGGTCACGCGCGGCGCGTGCGAAACCATTGCCGCCAGCAGTTGTTGCGGCACCGAGACATTGCCGGTCATGAAGACGCGGTCTCCAGACTTGATGGACTTCACGGCCACTTCGGCGCTCATGACCCGCGATTGGAACTGGGAAGTCCAGTCCATGTCACAGCTCCCCGCCTGCGGTGAATCGAGCCAGATGCCGCCGGTCGCCCTTGTAGGTGTTCAGCGCCGGCTCTATGAAAGGATTTCCCAGGACCGCCTGCTCGCCGCCCCCGGCGATTTCCATGATGTACGGCAAGGCTGCGTTGACAAACGCATGCGTGGCCGTGCGTGCCACCGCGGCCGGCATGTTTGGAACGCAATAGTGCAGCATGCCTTCCTCGATATACACCGGGTGCTCGTGAGTCGTTGGGCGGGAGGTCTCAATGCAGCCGCCCTCGTCAATGCAGACGTCCATCACCACAGAACGCGGGCGCATGGATTGCACCATGTCCCGGGTGACCAGCAGAGGAGCCCTCTGGCCGGGCACCAGCACTGCGCCGATCAGCACATCGGCATACGCCGCGGAGCGCTCGACGTTGCGTTTGGTGGACAACAGCGTCACGCAGCCCGGGAACCGGTCCCAGAGCCGCTGAAGCGAGCCCAGATTGTGATCGATCACGGTGACGTGCGCGCCCATTCCCAGCAGTGTCTGCGTGGCGTACGTGCCGACAACGCCCGCGCCCAGCACCACCACCTCTGCGGGCGGCACGCCCGGGAGACCGCCCATCAAGATACCCTTGCCCCCCCAGTTGTTCTGCAGCAAGCGGGCGGCAATCTGCGCTGCCATGGCGCCGCCGATCTGGCTGAAGGGTCGCAGCACCGGCAGGGTTCCGTCCGCCGCCTCAATCTGCTCATACGCGATGGCCGTGATCTGCTTATCCAGCAATATCTGCAGCTTGGCTTCTCGGGCGGATGAAAGATGCAGGAACCCTGCCAGGATGGTGCGCGCCCGGATCAGGTCCAGTTCGTCCTCAAGCGGCCGCGCCACCTTCAGCAGCAGATCTGCCCGCCCGAAGACCTCTGCCGCCGAGTAGGCAATGGTGGCGCCGGCCCGCTCATAATCAGCATCCCGGAAGTTCGCCTGCGCGCCGGCATCATGTTCAACAAACACCCGGTGGCCGGCCTGGGTGAGCGAGGCCACACCTGCCGGGGAAAGCCCCACGCGCGACTCGTGCGGCCGCCTTTCTCTTGGTATCCCGATGTCCATTGACCCTCCTTGATAACGCGCCCGGACATCCCAAGTCCCAGCAAACTGAACTACCGAATGTTGAGCACCTCGCGTATGGCCGACAGCGCCTCGTCGATGGTTGATTTGTCGATGATGAGCGGAGGCGCGAAGCGGATCACGTCTTCGTGGGTCTCCTTGGCGAGGATTCCCCGCTCCTGCAGAGCCTCGCAGAAACGCCGTGCGCCCCCAGCGCTCTTCTTCAGTTCGACGCCGATCAACAAGCCTCTGCCTCGCACCTCTCGGACGTGGGGACTGGGAATCTCCGATAGTTGATCCAGGAAGTAGGTACCGAGTTCCGCCGCCCTCTCGGCCAGGCGCTCATCCCGCAGCACAGCCAAGGCGGCGCGTGCCACGGCGGCTGCCAAGGGATTGCCTCCGAAAGTCGAGCCGTGCTCGCCTGGCTCAAACAATCCCAAGAGCGGCGCGTCGCCCAACACCGCCGACACGGGATAGAAACCGCCAGAAAGCGCTTTGCCGATGATCACGAGGTCCGGCCGCACGCCCTCGTGCTGGCAGGCGAACAGCCTTCCCGTTCTTCCCAGGCCGGTTTGTATCTCATCGGCCAGAAGCAGGATCCTATTCTGCCGGCACAAATCCGCCGCCGCGCGCAGGTAGCCCTCCGGAGGCATGATCACCCCGCCTTCACCCTGAATTGGCTCAATGAGCAGCGCCGCCGTATTCGTCTTGATCGCCTTTTGGATCGCAGTCGCATCGCCAAAGGGCACGCTAACGAAGCCCGGGGTGAAGGGGCCAAAGTCTTCGCGGTACGACGGCTCGGTCGAGAAAGAGACGATGGTTGTGGTGCGGCCGTGGAAGTTGCCGGCGGCGGTGATGATCTCCGCCTGGTGCCGGGCCACACCCTTTTCCCGATACGCCCACTTGCGGGCCAGCTTGACAGCGGTCTCTACGGCTTCCGCGCCGCTGTTCATGGGCAGCGACATCTCGTAGCCGGTCATTTCCGCCAGGTCCCGGTAAAACAAGGGCAGCTGATCATTGCGGAAGGCTCGCGAGGTCAACGTGACCTTTTTTGCCTGCTCCACCAAAGCGGCCAGGATCCGAGGATGAACGTGCCCCTGATTAAGCGCGGAGTAGGCCGATAGGCAATCCAGGTACCTGCGGCCTTCCACGTCGTATACCCACACACCTTCACCGCGCGTGACCACGACATCCAGTGGATGGTAGTTGTGCGCGCCGTACTGGTCTTCGATCCGAATGTAGTCTTGAGTTTTCATCACCCAGTCCCCGGCGGGGAGCTGCCTCCCCATCGTCAACTGCTCCGGCAAGCCCGTGCTGCCAGTCGCTCCGGATCGCCTAGGCAACCGCCAGGAGACGCGCCAGCAGCGCCTTCTGCGCGTGCAGGCGGTTGTGAGCCTGCGGAAAGATCATCGACTGTGGACCGTCAGCCACCTCGTCCGTCAACTCCTGGTTCCGGTGTGCGGGCAGACAATGCATGACGATGGCATCCTTCGCGGCCGCTGAAACGAGGGCTGCGTTAACTTGAAACGGAGGGAAGATCTTCTGGCGTTTGGCTGACTCGTCCTCCTGGCCCATGCTGGTCCAGGTATCGGTGTAGATGACTTGCGCGCCCTGGACGGCCGCGTGCGGATCGCGGGAGAAGCTAACCTGGGCGCCGGTTTCCTTGGCCGCGTTGCGCGCGGCGGCGACCGCTTCGGCATTCAGATCATATCCCTCGGGACTGGCCAGGTTGAAATTCCATCCGAGCTTCACGCATACATGCATGAGTGATACCGCCACGTTGTTGCCATCTCCCACGAACGCAACCTGCAGGCCCGGGGCACGCCCAAATCGCTCCTGGATCGTGAGCGCGTCGGCCATGGCCTGGCAGGGGTGGTTGTAGTCGCTGAGGCCGTTGAGCACGGGCACCGACGACCACCGCGCCAGTTCGATCACGTGCGCATGCGCGAAGACACGCGCCATCAGCGCGTGCACATAGCCGGAGAGCACCCGCGCCACGTCCGCGATCGACTCACGTTGTCCCAAGCCAATCTCGCTGGGTGACAAGTAGAGCGCGTCGCCCCCCAGATGGCGCATGGCCATGTCAAAGGAAACGCGGGTCCGCAGGCTCGGCTTCTGAAAAATCATGCCGAGGACCTTGCCCTTCAGCAATGGCCGATTCCCCCGGCCGAAATACTCCTTTTTGAGCCGGATCGCCAAGTCCAGGAGATCTTGCACCTCGGCGGGCGAAAGATCAGAGATCGCGAGGAAGTGCTTCATCCAGAGTGCCTCCGTTCAGTATACCGGCTCGGACCTATCCTGCCCTGTCCAATGCATCATGGCTTCGGCGTGACATCCTTCCGACTCATGGCGCTAGGCGGCGGATGAGCTGCGAGTCTTGTTCCAGTAGCGGAAGAGTCCGTCGGCAGACATGCCCAGCGGATTGGCCAGGTCATACGAGCGGATGGCGGCTTCGCTCAGGCCGTGGCGCTCACCCTCCGCATTGATATGCTCGACAAAGCGTCGGCGCAGCTCCTCAACGCCAGGCTCGGATCGCATGGCGGCCTCTAGCCAGCGCGCCGTATGATCCAGCCGCTGCTGCACCTGACGCCAGTGCCAGACCGGGTCATCAAAGAGTCCAAAATGCGTGGGCGCAATGCGCTTGGGCTTGCACGCCTGCAGGCGCTCAATTGACCCGCGCCACTTTTCCAGATTCAACTCGGGCGGGGGCATCGGAATTCGCAGGTACGGATATCCGGGAATGCGGACGCCTCCGACGTCTCCGGTGAAGCACACATCCTCCAGCAGGTAGGCGAAGTGATGCTCGGCATGCCCCGGTGTGTCGAGCGCCACGAAGCGCAGGGATCCAATGCGCAACTCCTCGCCATCGCTGGGCACCTGAAGACTCGATTCCGGCACAGGCAGAAAATCACCCCAGAGGGGGTGCATCTGATCGCCGTAGATGCGTTGGGCGCTCCGCAAGAGCTTTTCGGGATTTTGCAGGTGTGGCGCGCCCACCGGGTGAACCAGGATCTTTGCACCCTGGGCCGCCATCCATCCGGCCGCGCCCGCATGATCCAGATGAATGTGCGTCAGCAGGACGTGGGTCACGTCCCGCGGGGACAGTCCATTGGCTGCCAAGCCGGCACGAAGGGCCTCCAACGTGGAACCTGGACCGCATTCGACCAGAACTGCGGTGTCCCGGCGCCGGATCAGGTATGTGGCAATAGCCTGCGGCAGCCCCTGGAAGTTCAGATCAAGTGTGACAATGCTGGTCGCTGCCATCTGAAGGCGTCCTGGGCTCCAGCGCTGGCACTGAAGCCCGAGAGTGCATCCGAGAGATCAACCCCGCAGGAGATGATACGTGTTGGCACTCCCTGCACTTTCAGCGCAGCGGCAATCCGATCTGTGCCGGGAACGCCACCGAAGCTCCGGGCCTCCAGCAAGATGACGAGTGGCCGCAGCTTTCGCCGCTGCAGGTCATCCGTTACCAACAGCACCTCCTCAGATGTAGTGGGGGTGATCAGCAGGACACTGGTGCCTTTGGGGAGCAGCGGCGCGTGCGCGCTCACCAGGGCCGCTATGGATTGATCCCCCCTGCCCTCAACAAATGCCAAAGTCTCCAGGATCTTCGTCCCTTGGCGCTGGCTGCGCTCTGCCGGGAGCATGGTGTAGGCACGGTCCCGCGTCACAAAGCCCACGGACCTCTGCTCCTCCAGGAAGTACTGGGACAGCGAAGCCGCAATGCTGACGCCGTACTCCAGGGTTGACGGGGGCAGGGTCAGTTTCGGGCGGCGAGTGAATAGCAGCGTCTCCAATGCCATGGCCGGGGTTTGGTAGGCGATCTGGCTGTGCGCCTTCTGATGCGAGTCCAAGAAGACCCAGACCTCAGCCTGAGGATCCTGCTCGAACTCCTTGACGATCAGGTGCCCGCGTCGCGCGGTCGTCGGCCAGTGAATGCGGCGCATGGGATCGCCTGGCACATAAGGCCGGACGCCTGAGGCGTGCGGAGTGATGTCGACGGACCGCCGCCGTATGACCTGGCCGCCAGGAAGCAGGCCGGGGGGCTGCAGTACATCTCTGACTGCGAATACGAGCGGCAGAACGACCAGTTTTCGTTGGGCGGGGAAGCTCCGCTCCACGCGGAACAGTCCCAGTGGATCCGCCACGACTAGTCGCGTCGGGCCCACCGCAAAGCCGCCGCGTTGCGTGAGCCACGTGCGCGCCACAAAGGTCTGCTTCTGGCGCGGTCGTAGTCGGGTCAGAAGGCGTGAACCTGCGGCCATGGGCAGCCGCATCTCATTGTGCAACTCCACCCAGCTGCCCGGCCACCGACTGGAATTCAGGATCTCGAACTGTTCCTTGAAGATATCCCCCACACTGGCACGATAGAAATCAGGCCGGCGGGTGAGCTGCAGTCCACGCGCCACCCACCGCACGGAGAACCACCCAACCGCCGTGAGGATCACCCCCAAGTACAGAAGGTGGTAGTAGAACGCCGCGCCGCTCACCAGTGAGCCCGACGCCCCCACGAGAACCAGGAGCAGCACCAGCATACGACCGGAATTCACGTGGCCTTTTCCGGCTCGGACGCGGCGTGGCCAAATTCCCCGCCGGGAACCGGCGTGTTGTGAACAATCTCCTGAATGATGCGGTCAGCACTCAGCTCGCGCAGCCGGGCCGCAGGGCTCACGATGATCCTGTGCCCCAGAATGGGAACAACCACATCCTGGATGTCGTCTGGCAGGACATGGTCGCGTCCCACGAGGGCCGCCCGCGCTTGCGCCGCGCGCGACAGGGCCAGCGTGCCGCGCGGGCTGGCGCCCAGGTAGATATCGGGACTCTGGCGCGTGCGCCGGGAGAGTTCGGTAACATAGCGCTTGGCCGCAGCGGACACGAAGACTGTGCGGATCTGCTCGGCGGCCGACAGCACCTCGGCCGAGGCGCAAACTGCCGCCAGTGTATCTATCGGATGCCGCAGACGCTGGCTATCCAAGATCTTGATCTCGTCGACGTACTCCGGGTAGCCCAGGCGCACGCGCAGCAGGAATCGATCCAGCTGGGCCTCCGGGAGGGGGAAAGTGCCTTCATACTCGATGGGGTTCTGCGTCGCCAAGACCATAAAGGGCCGCGGCAGAACATGTGTCGTCCCGTCCACCGTGACCTGACGCTCCTCCATCGCCTCCAGCAGCGCCGCCTGGGTCTTGGGGGTGGCCCGGTTGATCTCATCGGCCAAGATGATCTGGCCGATGATCGGGCCCGGACGAAACTCGAACTCCCCCTTGTGCTGATTGTAGATCGACACGCCGGTGATGTCGCTCGGCAGCATGTCAGGCGTGAACTGGATCCGATTGAACTTGCAGTCCAGCGACCGCGCCAGGCTTCTGGCGAGCATGGTCTTGCCCACCCCAGGCACATCTTCGATCAGCACATGTCCTTCGCACAGCAGGCCTATCGTGATCAACTCCAGCGCCTCGCGCTTGCCCACGATGACCCGTTCCAAGTTGTCGATCAGCTTCTCGCCCAGGTCGCGGATTGCCAGCATTGCATCCTCGCAGAATGGGATTGCCCCATTCTACCCTTCAATCCCGTCTGTGATCGGGAGCCGGTCCCTCGTGTATAATCTCGGTGCTGCCCCCGTAGCTCAATGGACAGAGTAACAGACTTCGAATCTGGTGGTTGAGAGTTCGAGTCTCTCCGGGGGCGCCTGCTTCCTTGCCCGCCATGCAGGAGCCATCTCCCCTCGTCCAACTGATCCTGGAACGTTTGGAACGCATCTCCGCCGATTCACCGCTGGCCCATCAGGCAAGCGGGCTACGCGGCGCGCTGCTGAGATCCCTTGAAGCCCAGGAGCATGGTCTTCCGGTGCGCGCAAGCGAGCTCAAGCGATCCATCGACTCGGCACTGGCCATCCTGATCAAGGCCGCAGCGGAGAGCCCTTTTAGGAGCCGCACCCGCAACTGACGGGAGAATCAGGCATGAGACCGGACGCACGTGTGGTTGTTTGCGGTGCCGGCATTGCCGGCGTGAGCGCGGCGTATTTCCTCAGCGCGGCCGGCCTCCGCAACATTGTGCTGGTGGATGACCGACCGCCGCTCACTCTTACCAGTGATAGATCGACGGAATGCTACCGCAACTGGTGGCCCGACCGCGAGTTGCTGGCCTTCATGGATCGCTCGATCGATTGGATGGATCAGCTGGCGACCGCCAGCGCGAATACCTTCCGCATGAACCGCCGCGGCTACCTGTACCTGACGGGTGATGCCAGCCGCGTGCCCGACTTTCACGCCCAGGCTGCCAGGATTTCGGAAATGGGGGCAGGGCCACTGCGCGTGCACGAGGGCAGTGCCCCGACCTATTCCCCGGCACGCGCGGAAGGCTTCACCCAGGAGCCGGCCGGAGCCGATCTTCTGCTCGGTCGCGAGGCGATTCGCAGGTATTTCCCCTATGTGACGGAAGAGGCAGTCGCCGCGCTGCACGTCCGACGAGCTGGCTGGCTCAGTGCCCAGCAACTCGGCATGCATATGCTGGAGACAACCCGGCGTCAAGGCGCGGTCTTTCGATCTGCGCGGATAACAGCCGTTGAGACTGCAAGGAACCAGGTTACAGGCGTGGTGCTGGACGAAGCTGAGCATCTCAGCTGTGATGTCTTTATCAACGCTGCGGGGCCGTTCTTCGGGCAAGTCGGCGCGCTCATGGGCCTGGAGTTGCCGGTCCACGCTGAGATCCATTTGAAACTGGCCTTTGAAGACAACCTGCGGGTCGTAGGCCGTGACGCGCCGCTCTTGATATGGAGCGATCCACAGGTGCTGCGGTGGAATGAAAACGAGCGCCGGATGTTTGAAGCAGATCCAGAGTTCGCGTGGCTTTTGGATCGATTCCCACCTGGCGCGCATGCCCGGCCGGAGGGGAGTGCCGATGCCGCCACGCTGCTGATGCTCTGGGATTACCAAACCCGGGTGGTCGATCCGGTCTTCCCGACCCCGCTGGACGAGAAATACCCGGAGATTGCCCTGCGCGGTCTGGCGACGATGCTCCCGCGGCTGGAGGCCTACATCGGGCGGACGACGCGCCCGCGGCTCGACGGCGGATACTATCTTCGGACACGCGAGAACCGGCCCCTGATTGGTGCCACGCCCATTCAGGGCGCGTACCTGATCGGGGCGCTTTCGGGCTACGGCATCATGTCCGCGTGCGCAGCCGGCGAGCTTCTGGCGTCAGCAGTGACCGAGATGCCCGCTCCCAGCTATGCACGGGCCTTCGCCTTGGCGCGTTACCAGGACCCGACGTACCTGAGCAGACTAGAGACATGGAGCGACACGGGGGAGCTCTGAGGATGAAGCAGATGGCCCCGCCGTTGGGTGAGGGGGGCACCCAACAACGGGACCAAAGATATTGTGTCACAATTCTACAAAAATGGCAAGTGCCGCCTTGGAAAGTTGGCCAAGGTCTCGTTCCCTTTGCCTGAACTGGCAGTCCCTGCTTTCGCGTGGGCGCCGGCCGCTGGCCTCAGGCTTGCTACGGTATAATCAATAACATGACAGATGAACAACTTGCGAATCTGCCGCGTCACAAGATTGCCATGCTCATCGATGGCGATAATGCGCAGGCGGGCTTATTGCCGCAGATGCTGGTGGAAGCGGCTCGCTATGGGCAGGTGACGGTCCGGCGCATCTACGGCGACTGGACCACGCCGAGCATGAATTCCTGGAAGGAAACGCTCAACTTTCATGCCTTCCAGCCCATCCAGCAGTTCCGCTACACGATCGGGAAGAACGCCACCGATAGCGCCATGATCATCGACTCCATGGACGTTCTGCACTCCGGCGCCGTCGATGCCTTCTGCCTAGTCTCCTCCGATAGCGACTACACCCGGCTGGCCACGCGCATCCGCGAGACCGGCATCTTCGTCATGGGAATAGGCGAAAAGAAAACCCCAAAGCCGTTCGTGAATGCCTGCGATGTCTTCGTCTACACGGAGAATCTGGTGGCGTCGTCAAAAGCGGCCAAGGCCCGCTCGAGCCAGCGAAAGACTTCGGGCAAGCAGAAGCCCAAGTCCGATACGGATCCCCTGCCTATTCTTGAGCAAGCGTATGACATGGCGGTCCAGGAGGACGGCTGGGCGCGGCTGGATCTCATGGGGAATGCGCTCTACCAGCTGGATCCTGGCTTCGATCCGCGCACCTACGGGCAGCGGCAGCTTTCCCGCCTGCTCCGGAGCCTCAAGGAGGCCTTCGAGATGCGCTCCCAGGAGATGGACGGTTCGACGCTCTTCCTGGTGAAGATGAAGGAGCA
>DATIPW010000214.1:0-4922 GCA_035471605.1 Anaerolineales bacterium
TTACCGGAGAAACATCGTTCCGGCAGGTTGCAGCCGAGACCTTGGACTTCGTGGCGCGAGAAATGACTCACCCCGAGGGCGGATTCTATTCCTCTTTGGACGCGGATTCTGAAGGACGCGAAGGCAAGTACTACGTATGGACCCAAGCTGAAATCCGAGAGGTCATTGGTGATCCCTCAATGACGGAGTTGTTCCTGGCGGCCTATGACGCTGGCACGGCGCCCGCCTCGCAGGGCGAGATTGTCCTTCAGCGCGCCCCGAATGACGCCAACCTTTCCGCCCGGTTCGACAAGTCAGCGTCGGAGATAGAGGAACTCTTGCAGCGCGCCCGGGCCCGGCTATTCCGCGCCCGCCAGGCGCGGCCCCGCCCCGGATTGGATGACAAGGTCATCCTCGCATGGAACGGGTTGATGCTGCAGGCGTTCGCGCAAGCTGCGAGGTGCTTTGGGGGGGCGGGGTCTGGCACAGGCGATATGTATTTGGAAGTGGCTACGCGCAATGCGGCGTTCTTGTTGGGCAACCTGCGCAGCCACGGCCAGTTGCATCGAATTTGGCGGCGAGGCAAGACCGGGCAACACGTCTTCCTGGAAGACTACGCGGCACTGATCCTAGGGCTGCTGGATCTATATCAGGCTGACTTCTCCAACGCTTGGTTCATCGCTGCCCGCCAGCTTGCCGACGAGATGCTGCTGCGCTTCGCCGCTCCCGACGGCGGTTTCTTCGACACTCCCGACGATTCCAAGCCGCCGCTGATTCGACCCATGGAACTGCAGGACGGCGCCACGCCAGCTGGAGGCGCGCTTGCCACCGAGGCCCTGCTCAAGCTGGCGGCTCTAACGGGCGAGGCCACCTACCGGGTTCACGCTGAGCGGGCGCTCCCACTTGGCCTGGCGAACGCAGCCGAGTCTCCCTTGTCCTGCGCGCGCTGGCTGGCCGCGGCAGCCTTCGCCTTGGCCGGACCGCGGCAGCTCGCCCTGCTGTTTCCCCCATCCGCCAACCCCGCAGCATTCTTGGGAGTTCTAAATTCCGCCTTTCGCCCACACTGGATGGTGGCTGCCTCCCCCTACCCACCCCCGACCGGAGCACCACCGTTGCTGCAGGATCGGCCAGTGGTTGCCAACCTTCCCACCGCATTCGTCTGCCGGGACTTTGCGTGCCTGCGACCCATTACGGATCCGGCCGAACTGCCGGCTTTGCTCTGAAAGAAAAAGGCTCTCGATGGTCGAGAGCCTTCGCTTTTCCTAGGCCTTCTTTTCTTCTTCATTTTTCGCTGGGTCCTCCGATTCGTCAGCCTTGGCCCCGAGTCCCTCCCGGAAGTTGCGTATGCCCTTTCCCAGTTCGCCGGCGACCTTGCCGATACGCCCGGGACCAAAGACCAGGACCAGTATGACGAGAATGATCAGCAGTTCTGGAAGACCGAAACCGCGCGCGAATGGCATCTTTTCTCCTTTGCACCTAATCTACCACATTCCGCTCTCTTTTTGGCTAGCCAGCCGCGCCAGCATCCCTTATGAATTGCGCCCCCAGATGAGGCCTTCAACGAACCGAAGCAGGCGCCGCAGCAGCGAGCGCGCCCGCGCCCAGGTGCGGTAGCGCTCTGCGCGGACCGGGCGCTCAAGCGGCAGTGGGCCGGTCCACTCGGCTGCCAGCGCACCCCAGGTGAGCCCGGCGCCGAATCCCACCAGAACGACCTTGTCGCCGCTCTTAAGCATTCCCTTCTGGAACGCTTCCACAGCGGCGATCGGTATCGAAGCCGTGGAGGTGTTCCCGTAGCGATCCACGTTGATCACGAAGCGTTCCAACGGCAACTTCAAGTATTTCGCCGCGGTTTCAATGATGCGGAAATTTGCCTGGTGCGGGATGATCCACTGAACGTCCGCCGTGGTAAGACCGGCCAGCTCGAGCGCCTCGCGCGCCGCTTGCCCCATTACCCGCGTCGCAAAGCGAAAGACCTCCCTGCCGTCCATGTGGATGTAGTGTCGTCCATCACGCACGGTTTGCTCGGTGGCCGGATGCCTGCTTCCACCGCCAGACAGCGAAAGCAGGTCGCCGCCCGATCCGTCTGAGTGCATCACAGCCGAAAGCACGCCCCCGGGAGTCGCGCTGGCTTGAAGCACAAAGGCACCGGCGCCGTCCCCGAACAGGATGCAAGTCTTGCGGTCCTTCCAGTCAACGAAACGGGAAAGGGTTTCGGCACCAATCACCAGGGCGTTCTTTATTGAACCGCTGCGGATGGCCTGCGCCCCCATATTCAGGGCATAGATGAAGCCCGTGCAGGCCGCGGAAAGATCAAAGGCTCCCGCCTTGGTAGCGCCCAGCTGATCCTGGATCAAGCAGGCCGTGGCCGGAAAGATGTACTCCGGGCTCGAGGTCGCGCAGATGATCAGGTCAACGTCCGTCGGCTTGAGGCTTGCCACGTTCAGCGCCTGAATGGAGGCCTCAACCGCCAGCGTCGAGGGAAACTCGCGATCGCGGGCTATACGCCTTTCGCGGATACCAGTCATCTCGCGAATCCACTGGTCGCTGGTGTCGACACGCTGGGCGATCTCCTCGTTGGTCAGCACCTTTTCCGGTACCGACATTCCCCAGCCGGTGATGTGTGCGTAGGGCATTAGAAAATCCTTCTTCAGCCGATCCGCTTCCCGCCGCCTTCGGCGCGCATCGGACGGGCGTTTTAGCGAGAGGGCCTGCTCAGGATCAAGGTCGCATTGTGGCCGCCGAAACCAAACGAGTTCGACATCGCATGCAGGGGCGAGGCCTGGCGCGCCGTGTTCGGAACATAGTCAAGGTCGCATTCGGGATCCGGAAATTCATAGTTGATCGTAGGAGGCAGGATCCCGCTCTGCAAGACCTTCGTGCAGATCACCGCCTCCAAGGAACCGGACGCTCCCAGTAGGTGCCCGGTTACCGATTTGGTGCTGGAGATAGGCACCCGGTACGCTTCTTCTCCGAAGACGCTCTTGACTGCCAGCGTTTCGCTCTTGTCATTGAGGCGCGTCGAGGTCCCGTGGGCATTGATGTATCCAATGTCGCTGGGTCTCAAGCCTGCATCCTGGAGCGCCAGTGTCATCGACAGGGCCGCGCCGGCTCCATCTTCCACAGGCGCCGAAACATGAAAAGCATCGTCCGAGGTGCCGTATCCGCTGAACTCACACAAGACCTGGGCTCCCCGGCGCTCGGCAGACTCCAGCGATTCCATGACCACCATGGCCGCGCCCTCAGCCATCAGGAAGCCATCCCGCTCCCGGTCGAAGGGGCGGGAGGCGCGTTCTGGGGCCTCGTTGCGGGTTGAGAGGGCGGTCATCGCATTCAGACCAGCCATGGCCAAGGGAACGATGGATGCCTCCGCCGATCCCACGATCATCACATCGGCGGAGCCCCGCCTGATCTGCGCTGCGGCCTCGCCCAGCGCATTGGTGCCCGTGGCGCAGGCTGTGGCAATCGACATATTCGGTCCGCGCGCACCGGTGCGGATCGCCAGCATGCCGGCGGCACTGTCCGAGATCATCATCGGAATCAGGAAGGGACTCACCCGGTCTGCACCGCGCTCCTTCATCACATCGTAGTTGCTGATCAGGGTGCCGATGCCGCCGATGCCGGTCCCGACAATGATTCCGATGCGGTTGCGATTCCCCTCCTCGACCTTCAGCCGGGCTTCTGCCATGGCCTCCTCTGCAGCCGCCACGGCGAACTGGACAAAGCGATCCATCTTGCGCGCTTCCCGGACCCCGAAACGACCGACGGCATCGAAGCCCCTGACCTCCGCTGCAAAGCGTGTCTTGTGCGAGCTGGCGTCGAAATGCGTGATCGGACCCGCGCCCGACCTGCCATTCATGACTCCATCCCAGGTCTCAGATACCGATTGACCCAGAGGGCTGATGCACCCCATACCCGTGATGACAACTCTCATCCTCATCCCGATCTCCCACACAAGAAAGGGCAAGAGCAGGTCTGATCCTGCCCTTCGGCCTTGAGATTAAACACGCTTGGCGTCGTTCCGATGCGTGCCCGTGGTCCTGGCTGGCAACAGGCGCCACGCTTGGCGCAAGTGCAGCCTGTCGTGCTCGGCCATGAAGCCGATTACTTCCAGGAAGCTCGAGGGACCAAAGATAGCGTGTCGCGCCGGCTTTGTCCAGACCTCGTCGGGCAGCAAGCTCAGCCTCTCAATTGCAGAGGTTCTCGCGGCAGTGAACTGCTTCAGGGCTGCAGCACCTTCCTCCTGTCGATACGGTCGCTGCTTGGCCCAGACCGCGGCATCCGGGCGGGCGACGAAGGGAGTTTCCGAGTTCACCAGAGTGCTGATCTGTTGCGCGTGAACCTCGCGTTCGGTATCACGCAGATGGCAGACCAGTTCGACCAGGGCCCAATCCCCTGCAGATTTCACCCCGGACCACTCAGCCTGACTGAGGCCCGCCAAATATCCGGCAAGAATAGCGGGGGTTGCCTGCAGCATGGCCAGCACGGCAGCCTTTGTGGCAAACGCCGGAGCTTGCAGGCCGGCCTCCGCTGACACGATCCACTCGCGAAGGCGCATCAGGTCACCGGCTGCTGGGGCAGCCCCGGGCCCGGCCGGGCCCACGTGGAATGTTGTCAGACCCAGCGTCTCTGCCTGGCGCAGTTCTCCATCAACGTCGTTTCCCGCCATAACGACCGGGCCATCAGGCCACCCCAATCGTCCGAGGACCTCTGCAAAGTATGCTGGGTGCTCCTTGGTGAAGTGAAACGTCTCGTACGAGGCGACCGCTGCAAAGCTCGCTGGATCAATCCCCGCCGAGCGAACGCGTTCCATCGTCGCTGGCAGCGGAAACAGCGGTTCGGTCGCCAGCGCCACTTGGTGACCCGCAGACCGTGCCCAATCAATCAAGTCTTGCGCCCCCGGGCGAGCGCGGGCCATGCGGCCCAGGCTGGGGAATACGGTCCGG
>DATIPW010000215.1:0-22606 GCA_035471605.1 Anaerolineales bacterium
CTGATTCCTTTCGCGTCAGCCAGACGTCCCGCCGGCGGGAGGTGCCATGGCCATGTTGCATTGCAGAATCCCCAGCGCGCTGGGCCAAAGTTGCGTGAGGCGTGCAGGGGTCGCCGCCATTCTATCGCTGAAAAGCGCCGCGCGAGTGTGACTTTGGGCCACGCGGGGCGTTCTCAAGCGGCGTCGCGGCGCGGACACGCTGTCGAAAGGGGCATGCAAGCAGGTCAGCATGGCAAGGTGCAACGCCAGGCAAGCCGCTCACCACCTGCTGCGAGAGTCGATGGGCAAGATTCACTGTCAGCTCGGTGGCCGCCTAGCATGGCCGCAAGACTACCACTGGCATCCTCTCCGCGAGTCGCCGGCTTGAAGCCCCTCCAGGCGCAAGGGCCTCGCCCAAGAAAAGGCGCGCCAGCTCACGAAAGGCCAAAGGGTAGCGCCGAGAGTAGTCATTTATAGCCGCTGCCGCCTCGTCGATCCCGATCTCTTCGCCGCGCACTTCGAGAACCCGCCTTCCCACGCGAAGCACGGCCTCGGGCGTGCGCCGCAAGTTCTGCAGCCAGTCGGCCTTCACACCCCAGGCGGACACCACAAAGTAGCTGTCTGAAGCCGGGTCATGCTTCACCACCTCGAGCACGACCCAGCGCCTACGCGCGCTGCGACGGCCGATGTGCTCGAGCATCAGAAATCGATCACCGAGCAGCCAGCCCGCATGCAGCCGATACAGCCAAATTGGCGCTCGCGCCGCCAGGCGCAGCAAACCCCGGGGGCGTCCCAGCACGCCAGGCATGCCGCTAGGGCTCCCCTGCCGGGCTGCAGCGCCTGATCACCACGCCATAAAGCGCGGGATTCTTGGCCTCCACGGGCCGTTCGCACGGAATGAATATGTTCCACATGCTTGGGTTTCTCAAAGCGGGCTCCGCCTGATGCCCGCCAGGGTGTTAGACGGCACACCACCAGAGCAGCGCGCCGTGGCGATCGGGGTTGATCTTTTCTCTTTTTGGTCCACCCGACTCAAGAGCCTGGGGCACGCCTCGGCGGCCAGGCGCTCCAAGGCGAACACCGCCCCTGGCATCCCGCCTCGGACCCATGTCATGGGACTTCGGGTCCTTCGCGCACCTGATTGTATGCTGAATCCATAGTTGCAACCGCGCTCCACGCGGCAATCGCGGCTGATGACGACGCCCGTCCGTGGCTGAATCGGATGCATGTCACGGCGGCGAGCTTCCTCCGGGCAGGCGCGTACTGGCTATAATCCACGAAGAGGCTCATCCATCTTGCCGGGCTCCCAAGAGGGCGGCGATGAGACGAATCACCTTGTGCGTTCTCGTGTTGGTTCTGACGGCCTGCGCCGCTCCGGCCGCGCCGCAAGACCAGGTCGAGGAGGCCTTAATGACACTTTCCGTAACATCTTCGGCATTTGCCCAGGGAGAGGAAATTCCCGCCGTGTATTCCTGCGATGGCAAGGGCATTTCGCCGCCGCTGGCTTGGACTGGCGCCCCGGCCGCGACCAAATCCTTCGGCTTGATCATGGACGATCCTGATGCGCCGACGGGCACATTCGTGCATTGGGTGATCTACAATCTTCCCGCCTCATCAAGCGGATTGCCAGAGGCGATGGCCAAGGATGCCGTCCTCCCCGATGGAACCCGGCAAGGTCCGAACAGCACGCGCCGCCCGGGCTACACTCCGCCCTGCCCTCCGGGAGGCACGCACCGCTACTACTTCAAGCTGTATGCACTGGACGCGGTGCTTGATCTGGAGTCCGCCGCCAAGGACGAGCTGCTCAAAGCCATGCAGGGCCACATCCTGGCCCAGGGCGAGCTGATGGGCACGTTCAGCAGGTAGGCAGTGCTGGCCTAGCCGGCGTGGCATGGGTGTGCCCGCTCGGCAGCTGCATCAAGCAGCTCCACAATAGCTCCTGACGCGCGCGCGCTGGCGGACGGCTGCCACCCGACGCGAGCACGCCCCCCGAGCGTGGGCGGATCGAAAGACGGGGATAAACGTGCGCGATGTATAATCCCAGCTGATGAGCATCCTCAAGGGGAAAAGGATCCTGCTCGGCATCACGGGCTCCATCGCAGCATACAAGGCCGCGGATCTGGCCTCACAACTGACGCAGGCGGAGGCACAGGTGGATGCCATGCTGACGCCCGCTGCCGAGAAATTCGTTGCACCGCTTACACTTCAATCGGTAACCGGCCGTCG
This sequence comes from Anaerolineales bacterium, assembly GCA_035471605.1. GTDB lineage: Bacteria > Chloroflexota > Anaerolineae > Anaerolineales > Villigracilaceae > Fen-1038. The sequence continues at coordinate 2,206 of DATIPW010000215.1, forward strand.
CGCCTATACCGAGACCGACCTGTGGGGCGGCGAAGCGCACGTCTTGCACGTCGGCTTGGGCCACAGCGCACACGTGCTGGCGATCGCGCCGTGCACCGCAAACACGATCGCCAAATTGGCACACGGCCAGGCAGACAATCTCCTCACGATTGCTGCGCTGGCGGCGCGCTGTCCGCTGCTGATTGCCCCGGCGATGGACGGTGGGATGCTGGATCATCCCGCCACGCAGGAGAACCTGGCGACGCTCTCGAAGCGCGGTGCCGTGATCGCCGGCCCCACGGAAGGGCACCTGGCCTCCGGCCTCTCGGGCAAAGGGCGCATGCTGGAACCTTCCGCCATTCTGGGCCATATCCGCCTGCTGCTGGGAAGAGACGGCCGGCTTGCCGGGAAAAAGGTTGTGGTCTCTGCTGGGGGAACGCAGGAGCCACTTGATCCCGTGCGCGTTCTGACCAACAGATCGTCCGGCAAGCAGGGCTACGCCCTAGCGCAGGCCGCGATCGATGCTGGGGCGGAGCTGGTGCTGATCACCGCGCCCACCGCCCTCGCGCCGCCCGTCGGCGCGCGACTTGCCCACGTGAGAACGGCTGAAGAGATGCGCGACGCGGTCCTGCAGGCATGCGACGGTGCAGATGCGCTGATCATGGCTGCGGCCGTTGCGGATTTTCGCCCCAGAAGCGTTGCCTCAGACAAGTTGAAAACGCGGCAGGGCGTGCCCTCCCTCGAACTTGAGGCCACCGAGGATGTGCTCCAGGCCGTGGCGCGCGGCCGGCGGCCACGAATTGTGATCGGCTTCGCCGCCGAATCACGTGACCTCGCGCAGAATGCCTCCGAGAAGCTCAAGGCCAAGCGCCTGGATCTGATCGTGGCAAACGATATCTCACGCACCGATTCCGGCTTTGGAACGGACGCCAATCGCGTCACGCTGATCGATGCGGCCGGACGTGCGGAGACGCTGCCACTGGCCTCCAAGGCCGAGGTTGCAGAGATCGTCATCGAACGCCTCGCTGCCCTGCTGGAGTAGAGTGCGCTTCCTGGTCATCTCAGACATCCACGCCAACGAGACGGCGCTCGAGGCCGTGCTGGCGGACGCCGGCGCGGTCGACCGGACGTGCTGCCTCGGCGATCTGATCGGCTATGGCCCGGATCCGAACCAGGTGCTTGAGCGGCTGAGAGCTCTGCCAAATCTCTACTGCATCTTCGGCAATCATGATGCCGCCCTCGTGCGCGGAACGGAACGTGAGGTGTTTAACGGCGACGCCCGCACGTCGCTGAACTGGACCGAGTCTGTGCTCTCCCGGGACAACCTGGCCTTTCTGCGGTCTCTCTCACCATCATCGAAGATGGATGGAGACGTGACCCTGGCCCACGGCAGCCCGCGTGATCCCACCTGGGAATATGTCCTCAGCACACTGACCGCGCGGCTGAACTTTATGCATTTTCAAACGCCGTACTGTTTTGTGGGACATTCGCACATCCAATGTCTCTATGAATTCGACGAGGGCGAGGACCGGGTAATCACCTCTCCCAACCGCCTGGGGCAGGCCGTGGCGCTTCGCCGGCGGTGCATCGCCAATCCGGGCTCTGTGGGGCAGCCGCGAGATCGCGATCCGCGGGCAGCCTACGCGATCTTCGATCCGGAAGCGCGGACCTGGGAGGCGCGTCGGATCAACTATGACGTGGCCCTAGTGCAGAGGCGCATCCGAGATGCAGGGTTGCCTTCCAGGCACGCCCTGCGCCTTGCAGACGGCTGGTAGAGCGGGCGCCCAAACTGGACCGCCGGAACCTTTTGGGCGCGGCGACGTCTTTTTAGCAGATCACCTTGCCTTTCGAGATGGAGGAGGAGGACCCGTGAAACACAAGATGCTTGTTGCCATGATTTTGGCGGGGCTCGGGCTGACGGCCTGCGGACGGCTTGCCGGCCCGGCGAGGGCGGAGTTGCCCATGCCAATGCCCACCGCCGTCGCTGAGTACGGCGTGGGAGGCGGCCCGGCTTTGTCGGAGTCCTTCGCCGCGCCCGAGGCCCCGATGGCTGCGCCCCCCATGGATCAGGCGCCTGAGCCCGCCGCGACGGACCGCCTGGTGGTGCGCAACGCCGACGTATCCATTATCGTGAAGGATGTGCCCGCCCGAGTGACCGCCATCCAGAACATGGCGAACGGGATGGGCGGCTTTGTTGTTTCCTCCAGTCTGTACGAAACGTACGGCCGCAATGGTCTGCCAGTACCCCAGGCGCAGATTGTGATCCGCGTCCCGCAGGAGAAGCTTGGCGCCGCCCTGGAACAGATCAAGGCGGGCGCGGTGGAGGTGCAGAACGAAAGCCAGTCCGGACAGGATGTCACCGACCAGTACGTGGATTTGCAGTCTCGCCTGAGAGCCAAACTGGCAGCCGAGGAGCAGCTCACGGCGATCATGCAGGAGGCCCGCCGCACCGAGGACGTGCTGGCGGTCTACATGCAGCTCCAGCAGATCCAGAGCGAGATCGAAGTTCTGCGCGGACAGATCAAGTACACCGAACAGTCGGCAGCCCTATCCTCCATCAGCGTCAGTATCATCGCCGAGGAGACCATTGAGCCGATCGAAGTCGGCGGCTGGAAGCCTGAGGGCGTGGCGCGGGATGCCATCCAGAGCCTGATCTACTTCTGGCAGGGTTTTGTGGACTTTCTAATCCGGTTCGGTCTCTTCACACTGCCGGTGGTGATCACGATCGCCATCCCGCTGGTGCTGTTCTTCCTGCTGCTGCGCTGGCTATTCCGCAAGTTGCGCAAGCCCAGGACGGCCACCGCACTGACCCAGACGCCCAAGAAGAAGTAGGCCCGAAAGAGAGGCGTCCTGTGCGGACGCCTCTCTCTTTTTGACTATAATGCCGCACATGGACCAGTTGGCGGAGCGCGCGCAACGCCTCTTTGATCTCCAGCTCACGGCGGCGCAGCTTGCGGCCTTGTCAACTTATGAGCGCGAGCTCCTGGATTGGAACGCCAAGTTCAATCTCACCGCCCTGCGAGATCCGGCATCGATTCACACCAAGCATTTCCTGGACTCCTTTTCCTGCTGTCTGGCCTGGGGCAAGCGGCCACCACGCCGTCTTGTGGACGTGGGAACCGGAGCCGGCTTCCCGGGTCTGCCGCTCAAGATCGTGTATCCCAGCATCAGGTTGACATTGTTGGAGTCTGTGGGCAAGAAGGCCATGTTCTGCGAACACCTGGTGCGTTTGCTGCGATTGGAGCACGTGGAAGTGATCAAAGCGCGCGCCGAGGAGCTGGGGTCGATGCCGGCGCACCGCGAGCGCTACGACTGGGCGGTAGCCCGCGCCGTTGCCGAGATGCGTGTGCTGGCAGAGTACCTGCTGCCCCTGGTGAAGCTGGGCGGCAAAGCGCTGGCCCTCAAGGGCGAATCTGGACCCGCCGAGGCGCAGTCGGCAGAAAAGGCGATCACGCTGCTCGGGGGTCGGCTGCAACAGGTAATTCCGGTGCACCTACCGGGGGTTGCGGATGAGCGCTATCTGGTACTCGTGCACAAGGCTGCGGCGACGCCGCCGAAATACCCGCGCAAGGCCGGCATGCCGATGAAGCATCCGCTGTAACAGGGCGTCCACGTGCAGGCCGCGGAGCGGGGGCAAAGCGCGCGGCAGCCGGCCGGGGGCAAAGCAACTGCGGCCCATGCCTGGAATGTATCGCCCCTGCGCAGCAGCAACAAGCGCGTGCGGGACATCACGATCTAGGGGATCCTGCCGGTGGCCAGGATTTGGGTCACAGCCGGCGCCTGGGCGAACCGGCAGGCCCCTTTCACGAGCGAAAATATCCGTTGCATGACAGTCATTCCACTCGCTTGATTCGTCATTTTTGGCGTGATACACTGATTTCGGAATGAGCACGCCGGTACTGCTTGTAACCGCGAGCCCCGAATTTGGGGATTCTGTCCGCGCTGCCCTGGAGCAGACGGACAGCTACCGCGTGTTTGTGGTCAGCGGCAAAGTTCCAGCCATTGTACGCGCCGAAGAAGAGTCTTGCCGCATGGCGATCCTGGACCTGGATCTGGGCGAGCGCTGGGTTGAGAACATCGGCCAGGCGCTGCGCAAGGTCATCCCAGAGATGAAGCTCTTCGTGTTGACCAGCGAGGAACTGCCGCCGGCACTTGACAGAATCCGACCATGGACCCTGGTGCGCAAGCCCTTCCAGCTCCCGCAGGTGCTGGTGGCTTTGGCGCGGCCTTCGGGCGGGCAACAGCCGATAAACGTGGTGACCCATCCCCACGGTGAGCTGCCATGGCTGAGCGATGTCAACGCGGCAACCAAGCACATTGCGCGCCTGGCTGCCGAGAGTTCCTCGCAGGCGGCGTTGATCGTGCGCGACCAGAGGCTGTGGGCGTATGCGGGGGCGCTGGGGCAGGCCGCCATCCGGGAAGTCGCGGCGCTCATGTCCCACAACTGGGACGGAGCGACCAACGGCGACCTGTTGCGATTCGCCCGGCTGGATAACACCAGCGCCGATCACGTCCTGTACGCCACGCGCCTCGCGCCCGGTGTCTTGCTGGGGCTGGTCTACGATGCCGAGACGCCCGTGGGCTCGATCCGTGCACAGGTCACCCGGCTTGGTTCTTTGCTCGTCGCCGGCCAGCCCGCGCCGGAAGTCGGCGAGGCGGAGGTAGTCTCCACAGCACCGCTGGAGTGGGCACTAGAGCCTCGGGGGGCATCCGTTGCTGCCGCTGAGGTCAGCGAGGCAGAGGACGACGATTATCCGGTGCCCCAGATCCAGAACATCTTGGGCGATGTCCCGCCACCTGAGCCGGAGGTCGAAGCGCCGCCAGCGCTTCGAAGAGGTGACGATGCACCGCGGCGCGCTGCCCAGGGGGTGGCAGACGCTGTCCAACCGGGCGCGGCGGCCGGGGCATCCAACTCCGGCTCGGAGATGGCCGAGACCGTGGTCTCCAAGGCAGCTGTGGCCGGCCCGCGAGCCCCCGCAGGATCGGCAGTCCCGGAAACGCCCGACTACACCCTGCCGCACAGCCTGGCGGGATTCGCCGGCCCGGGAGCCGACCCGCGCCGCATCAGCCTCGAGCCGTTGCACTACGGCGTGTATCATCTGACCTATGCGTGCCTGCTGCTGCCGCGCTTCCCGGAGCACTTCCTGACCGGGGAGGTAGCCAACCAGCTCTCCCAGTGGATGCCGATCCTGTGCATCGCCTTCGGCTGGCGGCTCGAATACCTGGCGGTTCGGCCCGACTACCTGCAGTGGGTTTCGAATGTCCCGCCGGCCACCTCGCCGGCCTATGTGATGCGCGTCATGCGCACACAGACGTCCGAGAAGATCTTTGCGGCCTTCCCCGCCCTGCGCAAGCACAACCCGTCAGGTGATTTCTGGGCGCCGGGGTACCTGATCATGGGCGGCACGCAGCCGCATCCCTCGCACCTGGTAAGGGACTACATCAGACAGGTGCGACAGAGACAGGGTCACGAGAAGCCCAAAGCGTGAACGTCTGAGGACGGCAGCCGGCCAGCTATCCCTGACCAACTGGCCAGTGCCCAGTCCAGGATCGGAGCCATCCATGACACAAAGGCTTGCCGGAAAGGTGCTTGCCGCGCTCGGCGGCTTTGGGCTGCTGCTTTCGCTGGCAGCCAATCCACTGGGACTTGGCAGCAATCCGAACGAGTTCGGGTGGCTGCAGATGCTGGGAGCCGTGCTAGGATGCCTAGCACTGGGCGGCGGATTGTGGCTTGTCCAGCGCCGGCCCTAGTCCGCCTATCCCCCTCCGTTCACCCGTTCCACGCAACCAAGGAAAACAATCGCCCCCAGCAGGGAGCGATTGTTTTTGCGTTACTCTAACAGAGCACCTATTTCGACTGGAATTTCCACGACTTCAAGCCCTCGTCGTAGACGAGGCTGTAGGTGTAGGTCTCGTTCATGAGCGGTTTGCCATTCTTCATGTAGAAGCTCAAGGCGACCTTCACTCTGGCCGTGTTGCCGGCCTTGTGGACCAGACTCACGGAGTTGACCGTCACGTAGCTGACCTTGTCCCACCACTTGGTGTAATCGGAGTAGCCGCCTGGGCTGTTGTCCTTCTTGAAGGTATTGGTCTGCAGATCCCACAGGCTGTCGTAGTCGCGGGTCTGCCAGACGGCGTTGAAGTACCACCGGACGAAGGTGACGGGGTCGCCGGATTCAGGCTCAGCGCAGTCGCTATCCGCGCATCCGTCTTGAGTCGAAGAGGGATTCCAGTAACAGTTCCCGTAGCGGCAACCATACCAATACTGGTGCTGATAGTACGGGTATTGGTATTGCTGGTATGGGTACTGGTACTGATAGTACGGATACTGATATTGTTGGTACGGGTATTGGTATTGCTGGTACGGATACTGGTAGCTGTAGCCGTACGACGGCGCGCTGCCAGGATCAGCATAGCAGATGGTCATCCCCTGGTTGCTGTAGCAGCCGCTGCCGGACTGGTAGCTGCCAGAATACCCGGAGTAAGGGTAGTTCCCCAGCAAGAGGGTCTGCCCGGGATAGATGGCGAAGCCCGCGCCGGGATTCATCTGGACAATTGCTTCGACGCTCAGGCCGCACTTTTGGCTGATGGAACCCAAGGTATCGCCCGACTGGACGACGTAGCTGGTACCGCAGTCCGCGCCGGCCAACGCTGCGCCGGGGGCCGCAAAGGCCGCGACCAACAGCACCACGATCATCGCCCAGCGCAAGGTAGTCCTACCAGGCATGAGGGACCTCCTTTCTGAGTACGAGACCGCGCGCGGGGTGGTTGAGCGGGCCGACGTACGGGGCGCCAGAGCACGCGCGCGGATGGCGTTTGCCCTACTATAATAGATTTCGGCGCCGGATCTTAATGCCAGTTCCCTTACAAATTCGGAGGCGCGCGGGGCGGAGGGCCATGCAGCGGAGGGCCCTGGTGGCGTGACAACCTGCCGCGGGCAGCCTGCAGCAAGACGGGAACTGCTCGATCGTCCCGTGCGAAACGCGGAGCCGGACCGGCGCGCGCATGCGTCATACCTCCTGGCACCCGATATCCACCTGACAAGAAGGAGAATGCCATGACCAGCGACTCTCCCACCCAACAACGCACAATTGTCAACAATATCCGGCGCGGCGGCGGCAACGCCGTGTACGCCTTCGGCTTGGCGGGCGCGGCGGTGTACTTCATCCAGCAGGCCCCGACGTTCTGGCTGGGGGTGCTGGGCTTCTTGAAAGCGATCGTCTGGCCCGCCTTGGTCGTCTACAAGCTGCTGGAGTACCTGAAGTTCTGAGACACGCGCCTGCCTCGCGCAGGGAGGCGGGATCAGGCCTTCATCAGAACCTCGACATTTCTTCCAAGGGGGCCCGGACGCGGGCGACCGCAGTGGGGCTACTGGCAGACCCTTGCGCCCAGTCGAGCTTGGCGGCCAAGGCATCGTCGAGAACATGATCGTCTTGGACGAGCTCACGTTGAGATCCGCAAGCGGCGTCGGGTAGGCCTGGGTGCAGGGTCCTGGCGGGACCAAGCGGGATCTCACTCTGACAGGCGTCGAATTGCTGGCAGGTCCGGAGATCTCACGCCTGCGAGCTAGCGTCCCCGGCGGCGAGGTGGACCGCCCTTGCGTTGTGCAGCCACTCGGGCGACAAAATCAGACAGCGACGTGGGAGGCCGGCCCAGCAGGAACCCCAAGACAGATGGGTTGCCTTCCAGACCGTAGCCTGCGTAGTAGGAGAACATCTTCACCAGGCTTTCGATCGCATAATTCGTGAGCGAGCCGGACAACTCGGCGTTGCGGCGCCAGGTCTCCAAAGAGATTTCGCTTGCCAGTACAGGACGGCCTAGCTGCCGGCCGAGGATTTCAGCCACATCCGTCTGGGTCAAAGGCGGAGTCCCGACCAATTCGTAGATCCCCCCAATGTGAGCTGATTCGATCAGCGCCTGGGCCGCCACTTCGGCAACGTCGTCCAAGTCCACCAGGCTGAGCCTGGTCTGCGGCGAATAGGGGACCGCGTAGACACCCTGTTCCGTTATGGCCGACCAACTCCCGAGAACATTCTGCATATATGGGGCGGGTTGCAAGATGGTAGACGGAAGACCCGACTCGAACAAGAACTCCTCTACTCGGAGCTTGTTCCAATGGTGCGGCATTTGTTCCACTTGGGGATGGAGAACGGAGTGATAGAGGAAACGCTGAACGCCTGCGTCCCGGGCGGCAGCGATGAGGATCTTGCCGATCTGGATCTCTTCGGGGTGCATATTGGGGCATATGTGATAGACCGCTTGAACCCCTGCTGCTGCCTGCTGAACGCCCTCCGCGTCCAGCAGATCACCCAGCACAACTTCGCTGGCCCCCGCCTGAGCTGCGAGGCGGGCTTGAGCTTCGTCTCGGACCACGGCACGCACTGAGGCCCCACCCTTCGCAGCCAGAGCAGACAGGACTGCCCGGCCGGTCTTGCCGGCTGCACCGGTGACCAAGATCATGATGCGTACCTCCTGAGGTGTTCGCACTCCCCCAGCGTTAAGACGCGGCCCGCTGCGTGGGAGACAGCGAGCCCGGCAGAGGGATCATAGACGAGGAGAGCGCCACAGGTAGGCGCGGCACGAGGGGGTTGGATATGGAGAGGAGGGCCCCTCCGCCGCCTTTGGCGCATCTGGGGGCGAAGAGGCGCGGGCTGCGCAGACTATGGCGAATCCAGGCAAGAAAGAAGCCGGGCTGCGTGGGCAGCTCGAGCGCAGCAGAAGAAGCTGGACCAAACACCATGCACCAAGCAAGGTCAATTCGTCAGCTCTGCTTTGGCAAACAGAGAAGCGATTGCCGCACGATCGAAGCCTTTGACGATCAGCCATACCGCCATGACCATTTCCTGGAGGAAGATCGGCAGGTTCATAATGGAATTCGCGGTGTCAAACGAAGTCTGCAAGCCGAGGATAATCAACAGGCCGGTTGCCAAGTGCAAGGCAATGGCGATGAAGCCCCAGACGGATATCCAGCGCGGGACAAGTTGTGATTGATACAACAGATAATAGAAGATCAGCGCGCCCAGGCTGAAGACCACGACCAGCAGGGGCAGCTCACCCAAGCTTCGTAAAAGAGCGCTCAAGGTCTGAAAATGGGAAGCAGCCGGGGCCCCCGCGTTGAGATATTCCTGGCTCAATGGGATCAGCAGAAGCAGGCTGATTGCAGTAACAATATACATAGCGGTCTCAAGCGCCCCCCTGAAGACAACATAACCAAGAGCCAATGGTTCGTTGTATCTTTTCAAGATCGGAAACACCAAGACTGGGATTAGGGCAAGTGCGAAGCCCATCAATAACACAAACAGGCCGCCCACCACGATTTGGGGTCTAGTTGCAGAAACCTGCCTCAGAACATCTGGAGCATTTACCGTGGGGCCCGTAAAGACCACGCTTAGAACACCCGCAACTGTCCCGACGATGTACAGTACTCCGACGATTGTGGCCGTGCTTCTGTATGTCTTCATCGTTCATCTCCTGCCTTGAATTGGATTGGACGTCCATCTTCTCGCCATGGCGGCCCTTGGGTGGCGCGAAGATGGGGAACAGAGGGTGAGCCCAGGCTGGAGCCGCCGCTTGGATCTGGGTTTGCGCGGCACGGGGGGATTGTAATGGAGCGGACGGCCCCCGCCGCCGCCTTTGACGGCACCTCCTGCAGATGCGCCTACACCCACGGCACATGGCACCGGTGCGCGCAATGCCGGGGGATCTCCGCAGTGCCCGATTCCCCCGCAACCCGGAACCGCGTGCGGGGTTATCTTTACCGTAATTGTCCTATCCGTCTTGGAGCGGTTTTTTCGGTGCAAGGCCAAAAAGGAGTGTGGGCATGAACAAGATTTGGGGCTGGCTCTACCTGGGCGGGACCGTGGTCGCAGCGCTGGCTGGCGCCTTCGGGTTCGCGGACCCTACGCTGGCGATGGTGCTGGCGGTGATCGCCGTGGCGCTTGGGTGGTTCTACTTTGACACCGAGACCGTCGGGGACTTCGGTTTGCGGGTGGTCATCCTGTGGGTCGTCCACCAGGGCCTGAGCACCTTCCCGGCGATCGGCGGCTTCATCACCGGCTTTTTCAGCGGATGGGTGGGCTTTCTCTTCCCGATCGTGATGGCGATGGCGCTGCACTGGTTCTGGAAGCATCGCATCGCGAGCATGTTCTAGGATTGCTGCTTGAGCAGAAAAGAGCCGCCCGCTGAGGGCGGCTCTTTTCTTATCATCCGGGGCCGAAGGCTGACCGGCGGGCAGAGAGCCCTAAGGCCACCACCCTCCGCGATCGAGGCCGCGTGCAGGACAGGTGGGAGGGCGGAACCCGGCGGTGGCACTTGCCGTATACTTTCCCCATGCTCAAACCGATTCTGGCCTGGATAGAAGAGACGATGCGCACGGCGCGCGAGACCTACGGGGTGGATCCGGTCATCTTCCTGGTGATCTACCTTGCGTGCGCGCCGATCTGGTACTTCTCGCTGTTCCGGACGGTGCGGGCGGGCGCGCTGCGGCGAACGAGCGAACTGCTGCCGTGGAGCATGGTCTTCCTGGCTGCGACGGTGGCGCCGTTCGTGTATGTGATGCTGTTCGGCCGCAACCTGCCGTGGTGGGTGTATGGGGTGATTGCGGCGCTGCTTGCGCAGGGAGTATTGGGCCTGGTGAGGAGGCTGGGGAAGAGGTCTTAGAGGCGGATCCTTTCTTGGGGCCATGGCGGCGAAGCCGGGGGAAGAGAGGCCGCACATGGGCGGCGCGCATGTAGAGAGGGAAGTGCGGCACCTCCCGCGATGCGCGTCCACCGAGGCCTCGCGGGTTCGGTGTGCCAACCGGCAGTTTTCACCCATCCACCTTGCGCGACGAGGCGCAGGGATATACTTGCCCCCATGCCACCTGTCTTCTACCTGATCGACGGTCACGCCCTGGCCTACCGGATGTACTTCGCGTTGACGGCGGGGGGCGCGTCGACGCGCTGGCAGACCTCGAAGGGCGAACCGACGGCCGGCATCTACGGCTTCGCGCGGGAGCTGCTGCGGATCCTGGAGCAGGAGAAGCCAGAATTCCTGGCAGTGGCCTTTGACACGGGCAAGACATTCCGGGATGAGATCTTTCCGGAGTACAAGGGCACGCGCGAGAAGATGCCGGAGGACCTGCGGCCGCAGATCGAGCGGATACGCGAGATGGTGGATGCGTTCAATATCCCGCGGCTGGAGCAGGAGGGCTACGAAGCGGATGACGTGCTGGGCTCGATGGCGCGGATCGCGGCGGAGCAGGGCATGGGAGTGAAGATCATCACGGGCGACCGCGACCTGCTGCAGCTGGTGAACGCGCGGACAGCGGTGTATCTGGCCGGGGACGACACCAACTACATCACCGAGCAGGACGTGGTGCGGAAGCTGGGGGTGCGGCCCGAGCAGGTGGTGGACTACAAGGCAATCGTGGGCGACAAGTCAGACAACATCCCGGGCGTCCCGGGCGTGGGTGAGAAGACGGCCGTGGCCTTGCTGGAGAAGTTCGGGACGCTGGACGGCATTTACGAGCACCTTGGGGAGGTGGAGAAGCGCTGGGCGACGAAGCTGGAGGCCGGCAAGGAGTCCGCCTATCGCAGCCATGACCTGGCGCGCATCCGCACGGACCTGCGGCTGAACCTGGACCTGGATCATGCGCGGTCACATGTCTTCGATGCAGAACGCATTGAGGCCTTCTTCGAGACGCTCGAGTTCCGAACGCTGATCAAGCAATTGCAGAAGCTGGTCGGGAAGGTCAACCGGCGGGGCGACGGTTCCGAGATGCAGATGGCAATGTTCACCTCTGAGCCGCGAGGGCTGGCGACGGCGATGCCTGCGATCCCATCGGAGATCGAGGTGAAGGTCGTAGACACGACGGAGAAGCTGGAGGCCCTGGCCCGCGAGCTGGAGGGCGCGGAGGTGATCGCGTTCGACACCGAGACCACCTCCACAGATGAGATGCAGGCCGAACTGGTGGGCCTTTCGCTGGCGGTCAGGGAAGGCGAGGGCTACTACGTGCCGCTGGGACACCTGGCCGGCCGCAACCTGCCGGTGGAGCAGGTGCTGGGCGCGCTGCGCGGTCCGCTGACGAGCCGGCGCATACCCAAGGTGGCGCATCACGCCAAGTACGACTACATCGTACTGGCCCGGTACGGGCTGCAGGTGGCGCCGCTAGGCTTCGACACGATGATCGCGGAATTCATCGTTGATCCGGGCTCGCGTAACCTGGGGCTGAAGAACCTGGCCCATGCGCGCCTAGGCGTGGAGATGACGCAGATCGAGCAGCTGATCGGCACCGGCAAGCACCAACTGAGTATGGCGGAGGTGGCGATCGAGGCAGCAGCGGCGTACGCCGCGGCAGATGCTGAGACAACGCTGCGACTGCTGCCGCTGATGCGCGAGCGCGTGGAGCAGGTGCACGGCACGCAGCTGATGGATGAGGTCGAGACGCCGCTGATCCCGGTGCTGGCGCAAATGGAGATGAAGGGCGTGCTGCTGGACCTGCCGTACTTCAAGAAGCTGGAGGAGGAGCTGCGGCGGCGCCTGGGAGAGATCGAACAGCAGGTGTACGAGGCCGCCGGCAAGACCTTCAACATCAATTCGACGCAGCAGCTTTCGGATGTGCTGTTTGACCGGCTGCGGCTTGAGCCACCGGACCGGGGCCGCAAGACGGCGAGCGGTCACTACTCCACATCGGGCGACATCCTGGATCTGCTATCCGGGAAGCATCCGGTTGTGGACATGGTGATCCGACACCGCGAGCTCTCGAAGCTAAAGTCGACGTACGTGGATGCGCTGCCGGAGGCCGCCGATCCGAGGACCGGGCGGGTGCACACGTCCTACAGCCAGACGGGCGCGGTGACGGGGCGGCTGTCGTCGTCAAATCCCAACCTGCAGAACATCCCGATCCGCACGGAGGAGGGCCGGCGCATTCGCAAGGGGTTCATCGCGGCGCCCGGGCATGTGCTGCTGTCGGTGGACTACTCGCAGATCGAATTGCGGATCGCGGCGCACCTGGCACAGGATGAAGGCATGCTTTCGGCGTTCCGGCGCGGCCAGGACATCCACGCCACGACGGCGGCGGCGATCTTCGCCGTGCCGTTAGAGGCTGTCACCAAGGATCAGCGGCGGCATGCCAAGGCGATCAACTTCGGCCTGATCTACGGCATGTCGGCGTTTGGGCTGACGCGGGCCACCGACCTGACGCTGCCGGAATCTGAGAATTTCATCAAGATGTATTTCAGCGAGTTCCCGGGGGTGAAGACCTATCTGGATGGGATCCGCAAGTCGGCGGCGCAGCAGGGCTACGTGGAGACGCTGCTGGGCCGGCGGCGGTACTTCACGCAACTGGGGCGGGCCGGCGCCAGCGTGCAGGTGCGCAACCGGGAGGAGCGGGAGGCCATCAACGCGCCGATCCAGGGCACGGCGGCAGACATCATGAAGATCGCGATGCTCGGCATCCCTCCGGCGCTGCAGAAGGCGGGGCTGGGGGCGCAGATGCTGCTGCAGGTCCACGACGAACTGGTGCTCGAGGTCCCGCAGGATGAGCTGGAGACGGCGGCCCGGCTGGTGCAGCAGGTGATGGCCTCGGCCTATGAGCTGGAGATCCCGCTCTCGACCGAGGCCCGCTGGGGGCACAACTGGGATGAGATGAAAGTCATGGCGTAAGGGGGCCCTGGCCGGAAGGCTCCGCCGGGAGCGGCGGTTATGGGCGGGGGGCGCCCAGGGGGTGCGGTTGCCCTGAGGGGCGCTATGGGGTGCCGACACCGCAATGAGACTGTCAGGGTGGCAGGGGCCGGCGGGTATGATTCTGGGCTATAATCTCAATGAAGCCCGGATGGGCGACGGCTACACGCCACCGGGCAGGCTGGCTGCAGGGTTTTGGCCGTCAGGCCACTGGCGCGGGGCAGGGCTCGGCGCCAGAGGGCGGGACGGGCCACGCGCGGCGTAAGCGCATCGGGGAGAGTCAATCCGCATCGGAATTCGGCAGAAGCACGACCCAAGAAACGGAATGCGCCCAAGAAGAGAATAGCCCAGTGCCCCCATCAAACTCGAAGCATTCCACAGAGCTGGCGTCCCGGGGCAAGTCAGATTCGGGCTCCGATCCCAAGTCGGGGCGCGGCAAACCCAGCAAGGATTCGGCTCCAGCGGCCAAGAACGTCTTTTTCGAGCCTTTTGAAAAGCGTGCATACGACATGTCGTATGCATGCCTCTTGATTCCGCGCAATCCGGAGCATGAACTCACTGGGAAAGTCGCCGATTTCATCGAGAAGGCGATCGCTGACATCTGCAAGACCTTCGGGTGGCGCGTCTCCGTGGTGCAAGTTCGGCCCGCATACTTCCAGTGGGTTCTGAGCGCGACGGTTTCCACGGCCCCCACCATCTGCATACGCACGATCCGAGACCAGACCTCCAAAGGGATCCTGGCCAAGTTCAAGCAATTCCGCGACAAGACCCCCTACCAAGACTTCTGGGCCCCAGGCTATATGGTGCTGGTAAGCACAGAGACCCATCCTCAAAGCATCATCGACGAGTTCATCACCCTGACGCGGCAGCAGCAAGGATTGCCGCGGCAGGGGCGCTAGAGGTGCCATCCCAGCGAGGGCCCCTGCGGAGAAAGCCTACCTTGATCGCTGCGCCATCCTCTTTGAGAGTCCATCCACCTGCGCCACGAGCGCGGCGTGGCTGCGCGAGGGGAACGCATGGCTGAAGTCACGCTCGGCCGGATTGGTGAGCTGCTGCGCAGCGTGCTGGAGCTGCTCTGGAACAAGCCGGAGGGCATGCCCGCCAAGGACCTGATGGCCTACCTGCCGCAGGTGGCGGACCTGACCGAGCACGAGAAAGGCTACACCGCACCGGGGGGCATCCCGCGCTACGAAAAGATCGTGCGGCTCTCCACCATTCCGCTGGTACACGCCGGATGGATGGTGAAGAACAACAAGGGCCGCTGGTACATCACCGAGGCGGGGCGCGAGGCCTGCCGCAAGTTTCCCAATGCCCAGGAGCTGTACAAGGAAGCGTTGCGGCTTTTCGAAGAGGTAAAGCAGGGTGCTCCGGCCGCGGCGATGGTGGTGGAGGAAGCGGAGGAAAAGGCATGGGAGCAGGTGCAAAAGTACCTGCTGGACACCCGCAGACTGGAGTTCCGCACGCTGATCGCCGAGCTGCTGCAGGCCATGGGCTATCACGTGGCCTGGATCGCGCCGCCCGAAAAGGAACACGGCAACATCGACATGGTGGCGTATACCGATCCGCTGGGGGTGAAGGGGCCGCGGATCCTGGTACAGATCAAACACAAGGGCCAGCCGACGACGATGGAAGGAATGAAGTCCTTCCTTTCGACGTTGAACCAGAAGGACTACGGGCTGCTGGTGTCGTCGGGCGGTTTCACGTGGGAGGTGACCGAGGAGATCGGGACGGAGACCTTCCAGAAAACGACGCTGCTGGATCTGGAGAACTTTTTTGACCTGTGGGTGAAGTACTACGACAAGCTGAGTGACGAGGCCAAGACGCGATTCCCGCTCAAGAAGATCTACTTCCTGTGCTGGCAGGAATGAGTTCAGCGGTCACCCTGCCGCGGTCGGCGCGCCGCCGCGAGCCAACGAGACCGGATGACATGTCAGAGCACAGCCTCCAGCCCCGAAAATCTTTTGACGAAAACATAGATATCCTGTTCGACGAGATACTCCTGGCGCAGCAGTGGCGCCGGCCAAGCCTGCTGCTGGCGGTTCACAAATCCAAGTTCGGGCAAGACAAGGCAGAGAAGGCGCTGGAAGACCGGCTGGGGAAGAAGGGCTTCCACGTCTCGCGCATCGTCATGAACGACCAGCGCTTTGACATCTCGCAGCTGATCGGCGAGGCCGCGCCAGGGTCTCCGGTTGTGTTCTTCATCAGCAATATCGACTGGGGCGGAGGTGAGGGCGGCCGGCAGGCCTATCGGGGTTTGAATCTGCACCGGGAGCTCTTCGTCGAGCAAGCGATCAAGGCGGTATTCTGGCTGACGGTGAACGAGGCCGCCAACCTGCCCCACTTCGCTCCGGACTTCTGGGCGTTTCGGCACCGGGTGGTGGAATTCGTCAGCCAACGTGCGGCGGGGAAAGTACAATTGGCCGCAGGCATCCTCGCCTGGGATATGCAGCGATCGCCGGACCAGTTCGAGGGTAAAGAAGACGCAATCCGGGCTCGAGAAGATCTTCTGCGCCAACTACCGGAGAGCATGGAGGCGCTCAGCGCCCGGATTGAGCTGTGTGCCAGCATCGGCCATCTGTATTGGACGCTCGGGGATCTGGAGTCATCTGCAAAGTGGTTTTCCGCCGGGCTGGATCTGGCGGCGGACCACCCACTGCCCGAAGCCAAGGCGAGCCTGTTCAACTGTATGGGCATCCTGGAGTATGAGGGCGGCAGGCCGGCGGAGGCGCTGGTGCTATTCAGGCAGGGTCTCGAGCACCAACCCGCGAGCCGCACGCTGCTGGTCAATCTGAGCGCGACGCAGTGTGTGCTGGGGCGCATCCAAGAGGCGTTGACGACTTCCAAGAAGGCGGTCCGCGTGCAGCCCGAGAATGCGGATACCTGGCGACGGGTCGGATACATCTACGGTGCGGCCGGGCGAACGGACGAAGCCATCCACAGCCTGGCCAAGGCGGCGGAGCTGGGGCCGGCGTCTCCCGAGAATCAAACCGCCCTGGCCGTGATGTACAGCCTGGTGGACCGGCCTGACGAGATGAGAACGCACCTGAGGCGAGCGCGCGAACTGGCTGAAGATCGGTCCGAGCCCTACCAGGAGGTCCTGATGCAAGCAGCCCTGGGCGAGCCTGACAAGGCAATCGATCTCCTGAAAGAGGCGCTGAAGACGGGCCACTTGCGCAAGCACGACGTCCGACGCGACCCCAATTTCGGACTCTTGTTTGGGGATGCAGACCTTGCGGAGGCCCTGGCGTGAATCCGGCGGAACAGGCGAGATCAGCCAAGGCATAAGGCACGACCATGATCAGTTTTCAGACGCTTGGGCTCCTGATCAACATTGGCATCGTCCTGTCCGTGTGCGTCGGATCGATCCGGAGGCGCGGCACGGCAGGCGCGGTTGCGCTGATCATCCTGTGCCTCGTGACTGCCCTGTGGTCGGCGGCCTATCTCATCTATGATGCGCCTTCGCAGGCGGCGCTGCGGGCAGCCGCGGCAGCCGCGGCCTACTCGGCGGCGGCGCTGGCGGCGTCGGCCAGCCTGTGGGTAGTGCTGGTCAGGACGAATCGGCGGCGCTGGATCAGCGGGCGGAACGCGGCGCTATTTGCCACCATGGCAGTGTTGACGCTGGCGCTTTTCGCCCTGGCTGGACCGCGCGAGGCGTTGTTCCAGGCGCGGCCCACCGCCGACCTGGGGCAGCTATTCGCTGCCGATCCGTGGGGGCAGGTCGTTTCGCTCTACGTGTTTGCGATGGCCCTGATCGGGGCTCTGCTGCTGCTGGATTCACTTCTGCAACGCCGGCGGCTTCTGATCAGCACTCTGGGACTTGCCCTTCTGGGCTCGGTGCTGCCGCTGGCCAGCTTGATCACGGAGTTCGCGGGCCGGCAGCCCTTTCCCAAGGTGGAATTGCTGCCGTTTGCCTTTGGCCTGTGCAGCGTGGGCTTTCTATACGGGCTGTTCGACAAGCGGCCCGAGGAGATTGGGGCAATTGACCGGCACGCGGCAATCGAGGGCATGGACGAGGGGTGGATCGTGCTGGACGTGAACGACACCGTGGTGGACATGAATCCGGCGGCGGAGCGGATGACCGGCTTCACTCGGCAGGAGGTGCACGGCCGGCCGATCTCTTCGCTGCTGGGCGATCTGTCGAATCTGGGATTGACCCTGAATGCCAGCCAGGAAGTGGAGATGAAACGCAGCATCCGGCTGGAGGAGGGCTGGCGCTACCTGAACATCCGCATCTCGACCCTGGTGGACCGCGGTCAGATGCCGTTTGGCCGCCTGACGCTGTGGCGCGACATGACGGAACGGAAGCTGACGGAGGACTCAAGGCAGCGGGCGCGCGATGAGATGTTCGTGCTGTTGAACGCCATCTCCAGTGCTGCCAGTAACACGCTGAGCACCGAGGACTTCCTGCTGGAATCGATCTACCACATCATCTACCCGTTCCGCAGCCAAGTGGTGGGGATCTTCCTGATGGACGAGAGGTCCCGGAGGCGGGACGAGGCGCGGCTGAAGCTGACCTCACACCTGGGGCTGCCGGCTGAGGCGATCGAGAGTCTGGCGTTCCTTGAAGCCGAGTCGCCGCTGGTCCACTGGGTGATGACCCATCGCCAGCCGATTCTGCTGGCAGATCCGGAGAAGGACGAGCGTGTCCCGGGTGCCATACGGCGCATCCCGGTGGCCAGCGTGCTGATGCTGCCGCTGGTGGCGCAGGGCGAGGAGAACGAAAAGTTCCTGGGCTGCATGCTGCTGGCGCGCAAGGAGAAGCCGGCCTTCAGCCAGGATGAGATCGTGCGGCTGACCACCCTGGCCGATCACATGGCGAGCCTGATCGACAGTGACCGGCGCCGCAAGCTGGCGATTGAGCTGAGCGAACGCGAGCGCTTGATGCGCGATCTGCACGACTCGGTGAGCCAGAAGCTTTACGGCCTGGTCACCACCACGGAGGCAGCGCAAGCGGCGATGGAGGCGGGATCGAGCGTGGATCCACGGCAGGAATTTTCGCGGATCGGAGAACACGCGCGCCAGGCGGTGAAGGAGATGCGCCTGTTCCTGTATCAAATGCAGCAGGTGGACGTGGAAAAGGAGGGGCTGGTCTCGGTGCTGCACCACCGCCTGTCTGCGGTGGAAGGGCGGGCGGACATCAAGGCGCGATTGCTGACCGAGGAAGAGGACATTCCGCTGGCCACGGACGCGCAGATGATGCTGTACTACATCGCGCAAGAGGCCCTGAACAACGTGCTGCGACACGCGCGCGCCAAGTCGGTGTTGGTGACCTTGAAGAAGGGACGCAGCAGGGTTGTGCTGGAAATTCTGGACGACGGAGTGGGCTTTGAGGTCAAGAAGGTGGACCGGGCGGGCCTTGGGCTGCGAAACATGAAGGAACGAGCGGCGCAGCTGGACGGCAAGATACAGATCATTTCGAAGCCGGATGCAGGCACCAAGATTGTCGTCTCGGTCCCCATGGAACCCGGAATCAAGTCAGAAACTCGCGGACGGCGCGCATGAACAAGATTCGCATCCTGGTGGTCGACGACGAGAATGTGATCCGGGACGGGATCGTCACCATGCTGCGCCTGCAGCCGGACATGCAGGTTGTGGGAGAAGGCATGGACGGGCTGCAGGCCGTGGTGCTGGCGCGCAAGACGAAGCCCGATGTGATCCTCCTGGACCTGCAGATGCCGAAACAGGACGGCCTGGCGACCATTCCCAAGCTGGTGGAGGTGGTGCCGGAGTGCCGGATCCTGGTGCTGACCGGGTATGCCGATCATGACAAGGTGTACCAGGCGGTCAAGTCAGGGGCGCTGGGGTATTTGGTCAAGGACACGACGCGCATCCAATTGCTGCAGGCGATCCGCGACGTGGCCGAGGGCAAGCCCTCCATTCCACCTTCGATCGCGGTCAAGGTGATCCAAGAGATTGATCATCCGACGCACACGCTTCCGACGGTAGATCCTCTGGCCCCGCGCGAGCTGGACGCACTGCGCCTGATCGCCCGGGGCATGAGCAACAACGAGATCGCCAAGGAAATGGGCGTGCATCCCCGGACGGTGGCAAAGTACGTGAGCGGCATTTTGAGGAAGCTGCAACTGGCGAGCCGCACGCAGGCTGCACTGTACGCGGTGCGGGAGGGCTTGACGGAGCCCCGCCCGAAGAAATAGCCTTGTTTGATTCGACCGGGAAAACCGCCTGCGGCCTGGAGCGCCGCAGGCGGTTTTTTTTATGTTCCTGGACGGGCACGGAAGGAAACCTAGACCAGCCAGATTGTGATGGTCACAAATGACCAGCCCACTTGCACAAGCTGCACGCGCGGTGCCCCAAAGATTCATGCCCAAAGGCGCTTTTTGCGGTTTTCAGGCGGAGGGCGGATTCCTATAATCTGGGCATCTCAGTGAGCAGGACAGGAGTGGTGAGACGGGAGACGAAATTGTTCTTAGGGAGATTCACTCGAAAGCTGGACGCCAGGTACCGCATTGCGGTCCCACCGGCGTACCATGCTGAACTGATCGGCGGCGGCTACATGACACAGGGGTTCGACCAGAATCTGCAAGTCTTCACGGGCAATGCCTTCCAGCAGCTCTACCGGCAGGCAAAGTCCTTGAACCCGGCCGATCCGAAGGCGCGGCTGCTTCTGCGCCTTTTCCTGGGAAACGTGGTGGAGCTTCCGGCAGCCGAAGTGAACGTGGAGATTCCCGAGAGTCTCAGAGAGTATGCGCTCCTGAAGGAGACTGTGGTGCTTGTCGGGCAGGGAGACTACTTTGAGATC
>DATIPW010000216.1:0-2157 GCA_035471605.1 Anaerolineales bacterium
ACGCAGTGGTACTCGCCGCCCTTCGCATGCGCCTCCAGCGAGCGAGCCGCCTCCGCGTTCCACACGGCGAGGTGTCCCACCACGTCCCGGACGCGCCAGGCCCGTGCGTCCGTGTGGACCACTTGCTCCGGATCCAGGCCGGATAGCAGGGACCTGGTCTCGTGCCGAGTATTCTCCAGCAGCGCCAGCAGCTCACGGCGTCTCGCATCTACATGAGATGTCATGCGATCCTCTCCTCGAGCATCTTCGTCCCAACCCGGTGGGCCTCGGAGCCCCATTGCCCCCTGAAGTATGCATCACAGCTGCGCCCGCGCGCGGGGATTCGCCGCGCCTCATGCCAGGCAGACCCAACCATCGCCTGGAGCAGCTCATCACCGCTCCTCCGCACCGTGCTCCGCCCCTGCTGCGGGTGACGAACTACGTCATCAGCCGCAGCAACAGCCCCAGGAAACCCGCCGCGAATAGCCATGTGTAGATCGTCCACACATGATCGGCAATGCTTTTCGGCAGCAGGATGTCCGTGACCTGCCCGTGTTTGGACCCCAGGTCCTCAGCCACTGCGGTCAACGGGCAGCGCCAGCGATTGGTGAGCAGCACGATGCCCTCGCCCAGGAAGACCCCGATCGTTACCCATGTCAGGTAGCTGATCCTGTCCGCGGCGACTTCGTAGAGGAACCCGGCCAGCAGCACGGTGACGGACAAAAACACGGCCAGGTGCGTGACCTTGATAAAGCTCAGCGACCGCAGCCCAAGGCTCAGCCGCGTGACGAGCCGCACGCCCAGCACGTATCCGGCCAGGCAGAGTGTCACAATGCCGATCGCCAGCCACGCAGAGTTCATCCGGTCCGCACCCTGCTTGTCATTATATGTCCTACGCGACGGAGACTCAATCACGGTTGCAGACCTGCCCGCAGGGCGTACCCCCGGGTCACGAGGCCTTCCCCACTGCGGTCCTGCAACCATGCGCAAGCAGGCTCACTGCAGAGGAACCACGAGCATTTGCCCCGCCGGGAATATCCGCGCGCGCCTCGCGCCGTTCACCCCCACACTCCAGGTCAGCCCTTGCCCACCACCAATAGGGCAATGTCGTCTGCCTGGGTTTCTCCCTGAACAAACTCGTGGAGATCGGCTTCAACGTGCTGGAGCAGCTCCCGGGCATTTGGGGGCGCGGCGACGACAGCCCTGGTCAGGCCAGTTTGTCCATATTGCTCCAGCTTCCGATTCGTGGCCTCGGTCACTCCGTCCGTGTACAAGACGAGGGCGTCGCCCTCCCCAATCCTGATTGTCTCCTCGCGCAGCGCCGGCTCATCGGACAGGCCAATCGCGGCCCCGGTGGGATCCAGCAACTCACACGTCCCGGGCGCCCGCCGCATGATCGGCGGATTGTGCCCGGCATTGGCGTACTGCAACGTGTGCTCTTGCGGGTCAAGCACGGCCAGAACAACCGTGGCAAACATATCGGCGGGATATTGCAGCAGAATCATTCGATTGACCTCGGTCAAGGCGGCCGCCGGGCTGGGGCTCCGCACCAGCGCGGAGAGCGTAAGACTGCGCACCATTGCCATGTACAGCACCGCGGCCGTTCCTTTCCCCGCAACGTCGCCGATCACGATCCCCCAGCGACCGTCATTCAGTCTAAAGACGTCGTAGAAATCACCGGCAACTACGTCCGCCGGGCGCCAGGCGCCTGCCAGGTCATAACCGGGAACATCAGGCATGTGGCGCGGAATGAGACTGCGCTGAACCTCGTGGGCGACCTGCAATTCGCTCTCCAGATGGACGCGCCGCGCCTCTGCCAGCTCGAAGAAATGAGCGCGCTCCATGGCAATGACGAGCTGATCCCCGATGGCGGAAAGCCAGTGCAAGTCGGCCTCCGTCAGGAACTGCCAGCCCGCGTTGGCGACATTCAGGATGCCGAGGGGCTCACGCTTTGAGACCAGCGGCACGCTGGCGTGATAGGTCAAACCCTGGTTGTCGCCTCCGGCGGCAGCGGAATCGCGCAGGCGTGAACATTCTACAACGTTGACCGCGCGTGTCAGCCGTCCTTCAAGCAGAAGACGCTGGCAGCGGCAGGCAGGCGGCCGGCGGAGAAAGTGGCGGTCGTCGCGGTCGAGACCCGGGGGCAAGCCGCGGGCGGCGGCCAGGTTGAAACCATGG
>DATIPW010000217.1:0-3289 GCA_035471605.1 Anaerolineales bacterium
GATGAAGATGACAACCAAAGTCAGCTTCGTGATGCTGGCGGCAGCAATGATGCCTGCCTTGGGCGCATGCACTCTGGGCCAAGCGCGGCCACCAGAAAATCCCAACGAGGTTGCGGCGACGATCGTGGCGGCAACCCTGAAGGCCCAAGGCATCTCCACCTCGCCAGCATCTTCAGCCAAGACGGAAGTCACAGCAACGCCGCCGACTGCCACCGCCACGGCCAAGCCGGAACTGAAGATCAGCGCCAATGCCGCGGCATGCCGCGTGAGCCCCAGCGCCAGCAGCGAAATCCTTACGACCCTGGGCGCCGGAACCACCGTGGACCTGATCGCCCAGGATACGGCTGACGGCTACTGGATGGTCAAGGATCCGGTTAGCGGCAGCTCGTGCTGGGTGCAGGTGCAGGACGGCACTGCCAGCGGAGGCTACGCCCTGCTTCCGGAGGTGACTCCGCAGGCGACCGAGTCGAGGACCACGCCGGCCAAGCCGGGCTCAGGATCCAACTTCAACTACTGGGAATACAACTGCGGCGCGGGGACGGTCTCGCTGCAGTGGCTTGACAACGCCGACAACGAGACGGGCTACCGGATCTATCGCAACGGGCAGATGATCGCCGATTTGCCCGCCGGATCCACGTCCTATACCGATTCGATCTACCTCGGCATTGGGCCGCTCGAATACGGCATTCGGGCCTATAACGACTCAGGAGAATCAGCGCCGCTCAACACGCCCGCCTTCTCCTGTTGATGCGGCCCTGGGAAAGGTAAAGAAAGGGCCGAGGCACATAGTGCCTCGGCCCTCTGATTCCCCTGTGGCGGGTCATTGCTCGAGGGCTTCCCTGACCTTCTTGGACTGCTTGCCGCGCTCGTCTGTGTTCAAGATGCGCTTGCGGATGCGATAGGATTGCGGAGTGATCTCCAGTAACTCGTCATCTGCGAGGTATTCGACGGCCTCGTCCAGGCTCATCTTGCGGGGCGGCGTGAGGCGAATCTCCATATCGCCGCGAGCCGCGCGCACATTGGTCAGGTGCTTCTTGCGGCAGACATTGATGGGGAGATCGCGGCCGCGACTGGCCTCGCCCACTACCATGCCCTCGTAGACCGCCACCCCGGGGCCGCAGAAAAGCGCACCGCGTTCCTCGGCCGACTTGAGGGCGTAGGCGGTCGTGTCGCCTGCCTCCATGGCGACGATGGAGCCGGAACTGCGGGTCGCCATCGGTCCCGCCATCTCGTCGTAACCATGAAAAACGGTGTGCATGACGCCCGCGCCGCGGGTGGAGGTGAGGAACTGGTAGCGGAAGCCCAACAAACCGCGCGTGGGCGCGAGATAGGTGATGCGAGTCATGCCCTGGCCGGCGTCGTGCATGTCCATCATCTGTCCTCGACGGCCCCCAAGCATTTCCACCACGACCCCAACGGATTCAGTGCTGGTCTCAATGTGCACTTCCTCATACGGCTCCAGCAAGGAGCCATCCTCGGCCCTTTGGAAGATGACCTCCGGGCGAGAGACTTGAAACTCGTACCCCTCACGCCGCATGTTCTCAATCAGGATCCCCAGGTGCAACTCCCCACGCCCGGATACGAGAAATGTGTCCGCCGAGTCCGTTTCTTGCACGCGCAGAGCCACGTTGGTGCGCAGCTCCTCAAGAAGACGCTCGCGCAGTTTGCGCGAGGTGCCCCACTTGCCTTCCCTGCCGGCGAAGGGTGAGGTGTTGACCCCAAAGGTCATGCGGACCGTTGGCTCCTCGACCTTGATGGTCGGCAAGGCGACCGGGTTCTCGGGATCCGCCAAGGTCTCGCCGATGGCTATCTCTTCGAGGCCCGCCAGGGAGACGATCTCGCCGGCGCGGGCCTCCGGGATCTCGATCTTGTTCAGTCCCTGGAAGGTATAGAGATAGCGAGCCGTCTCGGGAAGGCTGGCGCCATCGAGCTTGAGGCGCGCCAGCTTCTGTCCGACTTTCATCGCGCCGGCGAAGATGCGTCCCACGGCGGTGACGCCACGATAGTCGTCATATCCGAGAGTGGTGACCAGCATCTGGAGCGGCGCCTCGGCATCGACGAGGGGCGCGGGGATATGCCGCAGGATGACCTCAAACAGCGGCTGGAGATCGGGTCCCAACTCGGGCGTCAGGCCGGCCTGCCCTGTTGTCGCTCGCGCGTAGATCACCGGAAAGTCGGCTTGCTCTTCCGTCGCTCCCAATTCGATGAACAGATCAAAGGTTTCGTTGAGCACGCGTGCGGGCTCTGCGTCGCGGCGATCCACCTTGTTGATGACGACGATGGCCTTGTGCCCCATGGCCAGTGCCTTCTTGAGCACAAAGCGGGTCTGCGGCATGGGACCTTCGGCCGCGTCGACCAGCAGCAGCACGCCATCCACCATGTTCATGACGCGCTCGACTTCGCCGCCGAAATCCGCGTGGCCGGGCGTATCCACAATGTTGATTTTGACCTGCTGGCCCGTGCGGGGATCCAGGATCAGGATGGCGGTGTTCTTGGCGAGGATGGTGATGCCGCGCTCGCGTTCAAGCGCGTTGGAATCCATGACGCGCTCGGCGACCTGCTGGTTCTCGCGGAAGGTGTGAGCCTGCCGCAGCAGGAAGTCCACCAGGGTGGTCTTGCCATGATCCACGTGAGCGATGATGGCGATATTGCGCAAATCCGTGCGTTCTCTCAGCATGCTTGTGCTCCGCGAAACGGCAAGAAAAAGCCCCAGCCGGAAGGCCGAGGCTCGCTTGGAAGGGTCGGCGTACAGGGGTTATCGTACCAGAAGCAGGCGCGTCTGAGAAGGGCGGCAGCCCTCGAGTATCGCGGGGCCGGCAGGGGCCCGTCAACCGGGCGGCCCGCCAAGATGGACTCAGGCCATCCGGGCCTGTGGAAGGAAGGTTGCCATTACAATTGGCGCCAGAGGAGGGCTGAGCATGAAATCCAAACGCGTGGTCTTCGCCCTGAACGCCCTGATGATTGCGATCCTGGCATGCACGCTCGGACAGGCAGCCCCTGGAGAGGCCGAGCCAACCGCCACGATCACATCGCCACCCGTTCCGGCCGCCTCGGACACCCCTGCTCCTCCGACTTTGGCGCCGGCACCGACCGCGACGGGCACGCCGACCGTTCCGCAGGTCAGGGTCAGCGCCGCCACCAACTGCCGGACAGGACCCAGCGTGCAGTTTGACCTGCTCTGGACCCTGCAGCCGGACCAGACCGCCGAAGTCGTCGGCAAGAACACACCCAACAACTATTGGATCATCAAGTATCCGAATGGCCTGTGCTGGCTTTGGGGTCAATATGC